>CAJXPE010000016.1 GCA_913057965.1 uncultured Marixanthomonas sp.
CCGTTGTTGATCTTTATAGAATTTCGGTAAAAAAGGATTGTCTTTAAACCGTTCTAAAATTAGTTTCGCATTGAAATCGGTTGCCATCTGCGTAGCCAGACTTGTTTTTCCGGCGCCAATATTTCCTTCAATTGCAATATAATTAAAGGTAGAAATATCGTAATCACTCTTTGGGTTGACCAACCATTTGGATTGCTTTTCTAACTGGCTTGTGTCTGAAGTTTCTGCTAAAAGTTTTATTATTTTTTTCTGAAAAACGGGATGTTCCATTTGGGCATCAATGTCTGCCAAAGGCTGTAGCACAAACTTCCGATTTTGCATTTCAGGATGTGGAACTCTTAACTTATTGCTTTCTTTTACTAAATCATCAATCAACAAAATATCAATATCAATAGGTCGCGATGTGTACACACCAGATTTTTTTCGCTCTCTGCCCATTTTCAATTCAATAGAAAGAATAGTTTCTAATATTTTAGTAGGCGAAAGCATGCTCTGAACAAGAATGGCACAGTTTAAAAAATCATCGCCTTCAAAGCCTATTGCAGGGGTTTTATAAACAGGCGAAATCTTAACAACGGCACCTACATTTTCGTAAATCGATTGAATGGCTTGTTGTAAATTTTCGAATTTATTTCCTAGATTCGTTCCTAGGGATAAGTATATGTTTTGAAGTGGTTTAATGGGGTTTTTCAATTATTTAAAGAAATTTTACGACAAAAATAAAACTCCATGATGCAGTCTCACTAATTTAAGACGAAATTAAGGAAAAGAAAAATACTGACCACTAAATTTGTTTGTTTAAAAGAATACGTGGAAATAAAAAAACGAAAAGACCTTTTATCGGCACAGCGCATCTATTTGATTTTGGGCGCTTTATTTATTGCTTCGTTGGTGGTTTCCAACCTAATATTTCAGAAATTCTTTTACTGGGATTTTTTTGGAATCTACACCTTTGAAATTTCCGTAGGCATCCTTCCCTATCCTATCACGTTTTTAATTACCGATATTATTAGCGAAGTGTACGGAAAAAGAAAAGCGAACCAAGTCGTGACTGCCGGAATTTTTGCTTCGTTCTTTTCTTTATTGATTATCTATACTTCGGCTGCTGTCCCGGCGACCGATTGGAGTCCGATTGACGATGCCTTGTTCGACAAAGTTTTTGGCGCCACTGCAATCGCAGTTTTAGCCTCGATGTTGGCGTATTTGTTTGCACAATATATAGATATTCAGATATTTCATTTTTGGAAACGCCTCACAAAAGGAAAGCATTTATGGCTACGGAACAACTTTTCAACGTTCTTTTCGCAGTTTATAGACACGTTTACCGTTCTGTTTTTACTGTGTAGCTTCGGAAAAATTGATTGGGCACTCTTTGGTGGTTTGTTACTAAGCGGATTTTTATTCAAAGTATTGGTCGCTGCCTGTGACACACCCTTTTTGTACGCCTCGGTTTTTGCGCTTCGGAAACGATTTGGACTGGAAATAGGTGAAGAAATTGAAATGCATAAAGAAGAGAAACAGAAACTAGAATTTAGAGAATAGAATATTGAATAGGTGGCTGAGTGATTTTATGGCGAAACAAGTAAGTATAATGAAGTAGCAAAACGCTAAATCCATAAAATTGCGCTGTACTGAGCAGAGTCGAAGTATATCGAAGCCACGAATACCGAATAAAGAAAAAGATGGCTGAGCTGAGTCGAAGCCACAAATTGACAAACATTATTATGAAAAAGTTTTTAAAAATAGCAGCAATTATAGTAGTAGTAATCGTTTTACTGCTCATCGCCGCTCCTTTCCTATTTAAAGGTTCGTTGGAAAAATTGTTGAAGAAAAATATTAACCAAAACCTCAACGCAATAGTTGAGTGGAACGATATGGATTTGAGCCTATTTAGCAGCTTTCCCAAAGCTGCTGTGGTAATCAACGATTTTAGCGTAGTGAACAAAGCACCTTTTGCAGGCGATACCTTGGCAAAAGGAAAGTCCATTAAGCTAGATATGGGAATCACGCAATTGTTTAAAAGTGGTGACGACCCCATAATTGTTGACGCCTTACAATTAGATGAAGCGCTTATCAACATTAAAGTAGATTCTTTGAGCAATGCCAACTATGATATTGCTATTAAAGATGAGAGTGCTCCAATTTCAGAAACAACTGAATCTTCTGAAACTTCTGAAGGATTTACTTTTGACCTTCAACAGTATGAAGTTAACAACTCTCGCATAAATTATTTAGATGAAGCAACCCAGACGTTCTTAATCTTAAAAGATGTAAACCACGAAGGAACTGGAGATTTTTCATTGGATGTTTCAGAATTGAAAACACAAACCAATGCGTTGGTTTCTTTACGAATTGAAGATGTAGAATACCTAAACGACAACACGGTATCGCTCGACGCCGATTTTCAAATGGATTTGAAGAATCAGAAATATACCTTTTTAGAAAACGAAGCGAAAATTAATGAACTTCCATTAACGTTTGATGGATTTTTTAAAGTGAATGAAACGAACAATGAAATCGATTTAACCTTTAAAACCCCATCTTCAGACTTTAAAAACTTCCTAGCGGTTATCCCAAAAGAATATGTAAAAAACCTAGACGGTGTTACCACTACCGGAAACTTTACCGTAAACGGAATGTTGAAAGGCGTAATCGACGATACCTACATCCCTAAAATGGATATAAGTGTACAAAGCGACAATGCTTCATTCAAGTATCCCGATTTGCCGAAAGCTGTTCAAAACATACATATAGATGCTGTGTTAAAAAACGAAACCGGCTTGGTGAAAGATACCTACCTAAATATTGGCGGTCTTACTTTTAAAATTGACAACGAAGTTTTTTCAGCAAACGGAAGTATTAAAAATCTAACTGAAAACGCCTTGGTAAATATGGCATTGAAAGGAACCATTAATCTAGCGAACATTGAAAAAATAGTCCCTATAGAAATGGAACAAAACCTCAGTGGTGTTTTTAAAGCCGATGTTACGACCAATTTTGATATGCAATCCATAGAAAAAGAACAATACCAGAATATTAAAAGTTCAGGTACGGCAAGCTTGTCAAACTTTAATTACAATGATGGCGCCTTTAAAAACGAATTGAAGATCAGTAATGCTGCCGTTTCCTTTTCCCCTGGCAATATTAAGCTGAACGATTTTAAAGCATCTACAGGACAGACAGATGTTTCGGCTACTGGGACAATGCAGAATCTAATTCCGTGGATTATGGCGAAACAAGATTTAAAAGGAACATTTAATGTGCAATCGAACACCTTTAATGTAAACGATTTTATGGCTTCGGAAACTGATAGCAAGAAAACTGAAACTTCTTCCGAAGAAAAAAAGAAGACCCAAAATAAAGTGGCGAAAGAAGCTATTAAAATTCCTGATTTTCTTGATGCTACTTTAAACTTTTCAGCAAATAAAGTGGTGTATGACGATTTGAATTTAACCAATGTTAAAGGGACAGCGACCATTAAAAACGAAACGGCTACGCTTAGTAATGTCACGTCCAATATTTTTGGCGGAAACATTGCTTTTGGCGGAAATGTTTCAACCAAAGCAGCAACACCGACCTTTGCAATGGATCTGGATTTAAGCAAAATAGACATTGAGCAATCGTTTCAAGGCCTGGATATGCTTCAATATTTAGCGCCAATTGCAAAAGCTTTACAAGGTAACCTAAGTACTAAGCTGAATTTAAACGGTGAGTTAACCAACGATTTTAGCCCAAAGCTTTCCACCTTAGCCGGAAATGCCGTGGCACATATTTTAACTGCCGAAGTGGACAAACAACAAATGCCATTACTGTCAAAATTAGGTGAAAAAGTTTCTTTTCTGAATTTAGATAAACTAAGCCTACGTGATGTAAGCACCGTTTTAAAATTCAACAACGGAAATATTGAAGTGCAACCCTTCGATTTTGACGTAAAAGGAATCAAGGTTGCGGTAAGTGGAAGTCACGGCTTGGATAAAAGTATTAATTATAATGCTAAGCTTGATGTTCCTGGGAAATACTTAGGGGGTGATGTTTCCAAATTATTAGCAAAACTAAATCCAGCTGATGCCGAAAATGTATCCGTTAGCATTCCGGTGGGAATTAACGGTACACTCACCAGTCCATCTGTTTCAGTAAACACCAAAGCCGCTGTTAATGAACTTACGCAACGCCTTATTGAAAAACAAAAACAAGAATTAAAAGATAAAGGCACCGATATTTTAGGAGACCTTTTAGGTGGTAATAAGAAAAAAGATAGCACACAAACCCAGACACAGACACAACAAAACACTGGTGAGGTGGTAAAAGATATTTTAGGAGGACTTTTTGGTGGAAAAAAGAAAGACACCACAAACCAAGGAAATTAATTCTTGGTGTTTCTTAGCTTTTATTACCGAACAAATCCTATATTAACCAAATAAAAAAACAACCTCACAACAAATGGTATATGATATAATTATGCTGTTAGTGTTTTTACTAACCGGCTTTTTAGCTTCAGGATTAGGCGCCATTCCTGCAAGCTCTTCTAATGTTGCTGTAGTAACTACAACTTTAGAACAGTCGTTTAAAAAAGGATTTCTTATTACACTCGGTGCTGGTTTAGGCAGTGTTTTTTTATCTTTTATTGCGCTAAATTACAGTAGAGTATTCACTGATTTTTTTGAAGAAAACCGTTGGTTACAATATTCTATTGTTTTTATCTTTTTTGTGATTGGTGTTTTAGTGTTACTTCGAAAACGGTTTAAAGTAGATTTTCAAAACCCACTTTCTGAAAAATGGAAAGTTGGTAATTTCTGGAAAGGATTTTTACTGGCACTTATAAATCCGCCAGCGTTGATTTTTTGGATTTTATTAATTAGTATAGCAAACATGTACTTGTTCTCACTTTCAAAATTTAGTCCTATCCTGAATCTTATACTTTTCTTTGCTGGTATTTTTATCGGGAAAATTGCTACGTTGTATTTCTACGGAAAGATGAGTGACAGATTAAAAGAGCGAAAACACAAAAACCATCCTTTAATTTATAATATTATTGGTACAGCTTTGGTAGCAGGATCGGTAGTACAGTTTATCAGAATGCTGCTCGAATAAAATTCCAAAGAAACTTAAATCGCAAATTCCATATCATAAAAAAGTAGTTTCAGGTCTAAAATCAAGCAAAAATAACCTGAAACCTGAAGTATGTAACTTAAATGCACCCAGTAGGATGGGACCTCTCCTATCGTTGAGATGATAGTTGAACTTTTTGTTTAGCTAACCAAAATAGAAACCACATACCCTTCGTATCCTCGCACGTTAAAAACAGTATTATCTTCAAAAATCAGGTATTGTGCTTTTATCCCTTTTAAAACACCTTCATAAAAAGGGGTTTTCTGCAAATTCAGACTTTTTAATTTGGTTGGATATTGTAATACCGGAAATTCTAAATTGGTTTCCGTATTATTTTCAATGTAGTATTCTTTTGCTTCATCGGGGATGTATTGTTTCAATTTATTACGCCATTCCACCAAATTTTCATCTTTAACATCGTTTTTCAACATATTGCGCCAATTGGTTTTATCGGCTACGTGTTCTTTTAAAGCAACTTCGGTAATTCCTGCCAAATAGCGATTAGGAACCTCAACAATTTCAATAGCTTCATGTGCTCCTTGGTCTATCCAACGGGTTGGCACTTGTGTTTTCCGGGTCACGCCTACTTTTACGTTACTGCTATTTGCTAAATAAACTATATGTGGCTTTAATTGGACGCTTTTTTCATATTCTAAATCACGATCTTCTTTATCTAAATGAGCCGTGCTTAATTCGGGCTTCATAATCCAGTCGGCTGCTTGCGGAATTTCATAAAAACAGTCGTAACAAAACCCTTGACGGTAAATTTTCTTCTCCAAACCACAGTTAAGACATTGAAATTTTAGAAAGTTTATTGATACTTTTTTATCAAGTAATTGATTGACATTGAGGAAGTCATTTTCAAACACTAAGTAGTATTGAATGGGCGCCCCATTCTCCGTCTTCATTTTTGTTAACACACCTTCGTAGTTCATAAAAAGAAAATTGCTATTTTTATGCTTTAAAGATAGGTTAAAATATGCCAATCCCCATAGTAAACTCCATTGCTTCCTGGTTTTTAAAGAAACGGTTTCATCAAATAGATCTGTTTCTTAAATACCCTGTGGAAGTTCAAGAAGAACTGCTACACAGCTTATTGGACAAGGCTAAAAACACGGAAATTGGCAGAGAGTATGATTTTAGCTCCATAAAAACCTATCGAGAATTTGCAGACCGAATTCCCGTTACAACATACGAAGACAATGAAGCCCGTATTGAACGTTCCCGACGTGGGGAGAACAATATTTTTTGGCCTAAACCTATAAAATGGTTTGCTAAAAGTAGCGGAACCACCAATGCTAAAAGTAAATTTATTCCGGTAAGCGATGAATCGCTAGAAAATTGTCATTATGCCGCAAGCAAGGATCTGTTGTGCATGTATCTTAATAACAATCCTAGTTCCCATTTATTTTTAGGAAAGGGACTTCGATTAGGAGGAAGCAAAGAACTCTACAAGGACAATGGGACCGTTTACGGCGATCTTTCTGCTATATTGATAGATAACATGCCTTTTTGGGCAGAGTTCAGCAGCACCCCTAGCAATGAAGTCTCGTTAATGGGTGATTGGGAAACAAAACTCGATGCCATTGTAAGCCAAACCATCAACGAAAAAGTAACTAGCTTAGCCGGCGTTCCTTCTTGGATGTTGGTTTTACTCAATGCTGTAGCTGAAAAAACTGGAAAAGATAATCTTTTTGAAATCTGGCCTAACCTTGAGGTATATTTTCACGGTGGCGTAAGCTTTGATCCGTACGTAGATCAGTATAAAAAATTATTACCACGCGATACATTTCGGTATTATGAAATTTATAATGCTTCGGAAGGGTTTTTCGCCATTCAAGACCATAATAGCAGTAATGAATTATTGTTAATGCTTGACTACGGAATTTTTTATGAATTCATCCCAATGGATACTTATGGAACTCCTGAAGAAAAAGTGATTCCGTTAAGCGAAGTAGAAAAAGACAAAAACTACGCTATTATTATTACCACTAATGCTGGATTGTGGCGGTATAAAATTGGTGATACCATTCGGTTTACTTCTATAGATCCTTACAGAATTAAGGTGACAGGACGCACCAAACACCACATTAATGCTTTTGGAGAAGAATTGATCATTGAAAATGCAGAAGCCGCCTTACGAAAAGCAACTCATTTAACGCAAACTGAAATTGTAGACTACACCGCCGCTCCTATTTTTATGGAAGGCAAAGAAAAAGGTGCCCACGAATGGATTATCGAATTTAAAACGCCTCCAGAGGATTTTGATTTTTTCTCTCAGTTATTAGACAAAGCACTACAAGAAGTTAACAGCGACTACGAAGCAAAGCGGAATAACAATACAACATTAAAAGCTCCTAAAATTCATTGTGCGCGCGAGCGGTTATTTTACGATTGGTTGAAAGAAAAAAACAAGCTGGGAGGACAACATAAAGTACCTAGGTTGTCAAATACGAGAAACTACTTAGAAGAACTTCTTACCCTAAATAATTAACCAAATTTCTTTCATTTTAGGTGTTATAAAACGATGCTTTTTACACTTTATCGAGTTTATAAAAAACGTGTGTTTTTAAACGATTTTCTTGCTCCGTTTAACTAATAGTTTTGGTAATCTTTTTCTTACAGAGTAGGTTTGTATCAAATTAATAGCTCAGTAAGCAACGATGAAAAAATTAGCATTCATATTATTAGGAACATTTCTTATCCTTTCAACCGCATCTTGTGCAACAGCTGGTTCAGTTAAAGAAAACGGGACTGAAGTTGCTGGTTATACATTAAAGAACAAAAAAGAAGTAATGCAGCAAAAAATTCTTCATAAGAAGAACAAGACTGTAATTGCTACACCATAAATTTACATTAGATTAGTTTAAGTTAGTTTAAAGCCCCGAAGCGTAGTTTCTTCGGGGCTTACTTATTTTAAATACGTACTGAAAAGTTTACGAAACGGCTTTTAACTTTTTAATAGTAGATTTATTTAGTTTCGCCTCTGCATATTCTTTATCCACGTGTAGTTCCTTAGTATCGGTTCCTGGCATCTCAAACATTGCATCGGTCAACACGGCTTCACACAACGAACGCAGTCCTCTTGCTCCTAACTTGTATTCTACAGCTTTTTCTACTATAAAATCAAGCGCCTCTTCAGTTATCACCAACTCAATGTCGTCCATTTCAAACAATTTCTCGTATTGTTTTACGATGGCATTTTTGGGTTGTGTTAAGATAGCACGCAAGGTACTTTTATCTAACGGATTCATATACGATAATACCGGAAGACGACCAATAATCTCAGGGATAAGACCAAAGTCTTTTAAATCCTTCGGAATAATATATTTAAGCAAGTTATTGCGCTCCAAAGAATCTTCTTTTTTAGAAGCACTGAATCCAACAGCTTGTAAATTTAATCGTTTCGATATTTTCTTTTCAATGCCATCAAAAGCTCCCCCTGCAATAAACAAGATATTCTCGGTGTTTACTTCAATAAATTTTTGATCCGGATGCTTACGACCTCCTTTTGGCGGTACGTTTACAGTTGTGCCTTCTAACAATTTCAGTAAAGCTTGTTGCACTCCTTCTCCACTTACATCGCGTGTTATAGATGGATTATCGCTCTTACGGGCAATTTTATCTATTTCATCGATAAAAACAATTCCGTTTTGTGCTTTTTCTAGGTTGTAATCGGCAGCTTGTAACAAACGGGTTAAAATGCTTTCTACATCTTCCCCCACGTACCCTGCTTCGGTTAATACCGTCGCATCAACAATAGCCAAAGGAACATTCAACATTCTTGCCACTGTTTTTGCCACCAAGGTTTTACCGGTTCCGGTTTCCCCTACAATAATGATATTACTTTTCTGTATTTCTATATCATCATCGCTTTTTGGCTGTAATAAACGCTTATAGTGATTGTATACTGCAACAGACATCACCTTTTTAGTGTTTTCCTGTCCAATTACATAATCATCTAAAAAAGCCTTAATAGTAGTTGGCTTTTTAAGCATTACATCCTTAGAAATTTCACTGTTTGTAGAGTGTAAAGCTTCTTCAACCACAATCCCGTGTGCTTGTTCTATACAGCGATCACAAATATGGGCATCCAAGCCGGCAATGAGCAAGCTAGTTTCTGCTTTTTTTCTTCCACAAAAGGAACATTCTAATCCTTCTTCTTTCGCCATATTATCTTTTTTCAAATTTAATAATCAATCTTTGGGTTATCCGCGTGTTAATATCTCGTCAATCATTCCGTATTTCAAAGCTTTGTCTGCTTTCATCCAATAATCACGGTCACTGTCTTCATATACTTTTTCGTAATCTTGACCACTATGCTTGGCGATAATTTTATATAACTCTTCTTTTAAAGTAATGATCTCACGAGCGGTAATTTCTATATCACTAGCTTGTCCTTGCGCCCCGCCTAATGGTTGGTGGATCATGACACGTGAGTGCGTTAACCCACTTCGTTTTCCCTTTTCACCGGCACATAATAATACTGCAGCCATAGAAGCAGCCATTCCTGTACAGATTGTTGCTACGTTTGGTTTTATAAACTGCATCGTATCGTAAATTCCTAAGCCAGCATATACACTACCTCCTGGTGAGTTAATATAAATCTGAATGTCTTTTGAAGCATCTGTACTTTCTAAAAACAGCAATTGCGCTTGTACTATATTAGCAACTTGATCGCTAATGCCTGTACCTAGAAAAATAATACGATCCATCATTAATCGTGAAAAAACGTCCATTGCTACCGCATTCATTTGACGTTCTTCAATAATATTTGGGGTAAGGCCTACAGGATTCATACTACTTACAATTTTATCGTAATACAAACTGCTTACTCCTTGATCTTTTATAGCAAAGTCTTTAAATTCTTTTCCGTAGTCCATAAATTTTTTATCTATTTTCTTTAAACAAAATTAGGCGTTGAACCCATATATTCAACGCCTAAAGATACCTTTTTTTTACTGAATTACTTAGACGCTTCTTTTATGAAGTCGTCGTAAGAAATCTCTTTTTCTTTCAGTTTTGCGTTTTCTTTGAAGTACTGAAGCATTTTAGTCGTATTTAACTGTTCGGTCATACGTTTTACTTCTTCTTCATTGCCTAGGATACGGGCAGCAATTCCTTCTAATTCTTCGTCGCTTGGATTTGCATTTCCAAACTGGGCCATTTGGGCCTTTATCATCTGCTTACTGTGGTCTTTCAACTCGTCAAAAGTAACCTGTAAACTTTCATTCTCGTTACGTATTTTCCCTTCGATTAACTGATAACGCAACCCTTTTTCGCTACGTTCGTACTCAGCTTTCGCTTCTTCTTCGGTCAATGGTTGTTCACCTGAAACTTGAATCCAACGTTGTAAAAACTCATCTGGAAGATCAAATTTTGTGTTTTCAATTAAATTTTCTACAACATCGTTCAATAATTTCTGATCGCTTTGCTGTTCAAATTGCTTTTCAGCGTCTTCTTTAATTTTTTCTTTCAATTCTTCTTCTGAAGTAACAACGCCTTCCCCAAACAGTTTATCAAAAAACTCTTGGTTTAGCTCGGCCATTTCACGCGTGTTAATCTCTTCAACTTTGAAATCTACGTCTATATCTAAACCATGTGCTTCTTCGTGAGAAACACCTAAGTGCTTTTGATTATCATGATCGTCGTTAAAAAGCCCTTTTGTTTTTAAGGTAACTACATCACCAATTTTAGCTTCCTTTAACGCTTTTAATTGTTTTTTACCTTTAATATCTTCCGTGCTGAAGGTAGCTGGATTGTCGATATCTTTTTCATCGGAAGTAAATGTTCCTGTTATTTCATCACCGTCTTCAACTGTATCTTTAGCGATTAACTTCCCGTATTGCTTACGAATCGTTTTAACTTGGTTATCGATCATTTTATCATCGGCAACTACTTTGTAATGTGTAATAGCTTTTTTGCTTTTCACATCTACGTCAAATTGCGGTGCTAAACCTAAATCAAACTGAAACGTAAAATCTTCTGCTTTCCAATCTACATCTTTTTCATTTTTAGGAATTGGGTTTCCTAAAACATCTAACTTTTCTTCGGTTAAGTATTTATGCAAGCTATCTTGAAGTAATTTATTTACTTCTTCGACCAAAATTGCAGTCCCATATTGTTTTTTAACCATTCCCATTGGCACGTGCCCTTTTCTAAAACCAGGAATGTTAGCATTTTTACGATAATTCTTCAGAATGGATTCTACCTTATCTGAGTAATCGTCTTTTGAAATTTCTACTGTTAATACAGCATTTAAATTATCAATGTCTTTTTTTGTAATGTTCATTTTCTGAAAAATTTACCCTATAAAATTCGGGATGCAAAAATAAGACAATTTCAGCAACTCAACAAATAGTATAGCCTGTATTTCAATTGGTTATTTTTTCTTATCTAAAAAAGAAAATAAAACGGACTGTAAAAAGGAAAGTAAGAGACTAAATAACAGTGCCCACCAGATGTTTGAAACAGCAAAACCACTCACAAACCAATCAGCCATCAAAATTATAATGGCGTTAATTATTAGTAGGAAAAGACCTAAAGTAATAATCGTAATAGGAAGTGTTAATACAACAAGAATTGGTTTTACAATAAACCGAAGCAGGGCGATAACAATTGCTACAATTATTGCAGAAACATAACCTTCTACAGCTACCCCGGGAAGAATTTTTGCCAATACCACTACAGCGATTGCTGTTAATAATAATTTTAAAAGTGTATTCATGATTTAGTTTTGTATAAAGATAAAAAAAACCGCTTCAGAATTTTTCCTGAAGCGGTCTTTAAATATGTTAAAGCGCAATTTTTATTGAGTAGGTGCATTATTTGCCAACGTAATTGTGGCATAATTTCCTATTTCAACTTTAGGAATTGTTGCATTGTATTTTGCATTAATAGCATCTATAATAATATTTGCTGTATAAGCATACCCTCTAGGCGTTGGGTGAACTCCGTCTAATGAAAACGCACCACCCGTTGCAAAAGCAGAGGTCAATACGCCTCCGTTATACGATACGCCTCCTTGAGCCACTTGCCTTAAAGCCGCTCGAGCATCTACAAAAGCTAAATCGTTTGCAGTTGCAATCCCTTGTATGGTAGCGTTGTAAGCAGCAGAAGCAGTTGCTACACGACCTTGCTCTACACTTGTTAAAACAAAATTATCGCTTAATGGTACAGCAACACCAATAACACTCAATGGGTTATTTGGGTCTGCTAATGTCCCCAATACAGAAGAAGCTGGCAATACAATTAAATCGTTATTATTAGCTTGACGTAATTGCCCTAAAAGAGCTGCTGTTTCATCAGGAATACCTTGCGCAATTAAAATTTGTGTTACATCGGTCAAATCATCATCTGTTAAAATCGGGAAGTTTTGCCCTGCAGAAAAATTAATCATTCTAGCAGCTGCTTCTTCTTGGGTTATTATACCCGCCCCAACCAATAATGGTAATACTTGTGTATTATATTGAGCAAATTGCGCATTTACCGCGGCGGCTGTAGCAGCATCTAACGGGATAGCTTGCGTTGGAACTGTTGTAAAGTAAGGTATTGATGTTATATCTGGAATATTAATCAATACACCTCCCGATGCTCCAGCTGCTAATGCATTAACTTCTTCACTATAAACGGAAGCAAATACGTTTGGGTCTGTTATATCATTAGGCCCATATGTAGTTGGATCAAATTCTCCTGTTTGGTCAACGCCAGCCCCTCCAGAGGTTGCATAACTTAAAATATCGTTGTTACCAATCCAAAGTGAGAAAAAACTTGGACTTTGGGAAGCTGCGTCTGCAAGAACAGTTGCGCTCGTACTCGTAGCGATTCTTGCATAATATGGATTTGCAGCTCCTGATAGGATTCCTGCAGCATTACCATAGCCAGCAGCTAATAAATGGAAACTTTTTGCACCCGGAATCCCCATGTTATTAAACGGTCCTGTTGGGCCATTGGTTACTTCGGTTGTAGGCTCTCCGTCTAAAAGTACAGGAGCTCTATTTCCATCAGGACCAACCGATAAAACAAAACGGTTATCCGCTATTTGAGTTCCGTTTAAAAGCAACCCTCCTAGATTATCATTTACCAAAGGTTGTGTAAACTCACCTCCACCGGCAAACTCAAATTGACCAGCCATTATATTTGGATAAGAGTTTTCTTGCCCTGTTATATAAAGCGCTCCATCTGCAAATCCAGCAGTTAACGAGTTACCAACGGCAACATAATTAGAAAAATCGGCACTTCCGCTGTCATAAAACCCTTCTTCATTTACGGGATTGTCAAATTCTGGTTCACAACTTACAAACCCGATGGCTAGCAAGCCTAAACATATATTTATAGTATTTTTCATTGTTTTCAATTTTTTATCAATTACAGTTTGTAAGACACTCCTAATCCAGGTACAAAGGCACTAGATTTATAGGTTCCTCTAAAAGGTGCTTGCACCCCTTGATCGAAATAAAAATCATAAGAAGCATCCACCTCTTTAAAGTGAAGGTATAAGAAAGAAGCATCAATCTCAAAGTGCTCTCCTACATTTACAGTAAGACCGGCGGTATAACCGTTACTATCGTTTCTTGGTGTTTCTGGTGCAAAATAACCATCACGAACAGGAGTTTCATCAAAGTAATACCCAGCTCGAAGTGTAAACATATCAGTTGCTTTATACTCTAAACCAAAACGGTACGACGATGAATTTTTATAATTACGTAAATTTTCAGAATCTGGTACCTGCGGATTTGCAAAATCAATACTTAATGATTCGTATACATCCCAAAAAGCTCGGTTATAGTCAAAAGCAAACATCCATTTTTCACAGAACTCATAACTTAAACCAACTGTCAATTCTGCCGGTAATGGTAGCGCAGCATCAAACTGTGTATCTACAAATGGCGTTAAAGGTGAGTTCGGCACATTTTGAAAATCGGCATCACCTTCTTCAGCTTCCAAAATAATTTCAGATCGGTAATTTGCACCTATTCGTAAGTTATCGGTTGGATTAAACATAAATCCTGCTGTCCATCCCCAATTGGTAACTCCTGTAGCATCAATTGTTACCTCAGAACGATTTCCTTCTAAATCAGTTAACGATCTTGATAAGTTTCTGTTGAAGTTTACAGCTCCCGTTACATAAATGGGACCACCCCCTACGCTAAATTTATCGTTTACTTTTACCGAAACTGTTCCTTGAATAAATATAGCTTGTAAATCGATATTATTCACCAAGTGAGATCCAGCCCAATCGTCTTCATATTCAACTGTACTTCCATAAGGTGTGTAAACTCCTAATCCCAATGCAAGCCAATCGGTTGCTTGATATGAAGCATAAAAATATAACGGAGTACTTACTGGATTATCCGTTTCAGCGTATGTTCCAAAAGTTTCGTTTTGATAAGCAACGGTAGAAAATACACCACTAACACCTGCTGAGATGCTTAATTTATTTTCTAAGTACACTAATCCAGCGGGATTAAAAAACACACTTTCGGCACTGTTTACAACAGCTACACCCGCATGCCCCATTGCAAGAGCTTTCTGTCCTTGCAGACTAACACGATAGCCACCGGCATACGTTACTACCGTAGCAAGAGCAAATACGGCGAGTAATACTAATTTCTTCATAATTGATTTGAGTTAAATTAATTTTATTGTTTCTATCATTGACATGCATTATTGTATCAAATTTACAATTTATTATGCATACATAATAAAATCATATTACAATGTTATAAAAAATTCATAACATTTTCATAAAATTCTTCGGGATTTTCTGCGTGAAGCCAATGACCCGCATTTTTTATAGTCTCGATTTTAGCTTTTGGAAAATGTTTTTTAATAATAATTTCATCCATTTGCTGAATGTATCCAGATTTTCCACCTGCCAAAAACAAAGTGTCTCCCTCAAAAGTTGCTTCTTTACTTAATGGCTCGCCTACTTCATCTATGTTTTCAGCCAATACAGAGAGGTTCATTCGCAATGCAAGCTCGCCTTTATTTTTCCAGTAAAGATTTTTTAATAAAAATTGACGCACCCCTTTTTCTTTTACATATTCGGATAGTTTTTTATCAGCTTGAGAACGACTTTCTATTTCAGAAAAATCTAACGAAGCCAATCCTTTTAAAATGTCTTGATGGTGCTGCGGATATTGTTTCGGGGTTATATCTGCAACAATAAGTTTTGACACCAATCCAGGATATTCTGTTGCACATTGCATGGCCGTTTTTCCGCCCATAGAATGCCCTAATAAGATAATATCTTCAAGGTTATGATGATCACAATAGTTTTTCACATCTTCAGCCATAGCTTGATAACTATGTGTATCATTGTGAAAACTCCTTCCGTGGTTTCGCTGATCGATCAGATGTACTTGATAACCTGCTTCAGAAAAACGGTTACCAAGGGTTTTCCAATTATCGCTCATTCCTAAAAAACCATGAAGAATTAAGAAAGGCCTTCCTTCGCCTAATATTTGTGAGTGTAATACTTCCATTATTTCAGTTTTTCTAAATATTGTTTAACCACTGGTTCTAATCCTTGGTAGATTGCTTCGCAAATTAAGGCGTGACCAATAGATACTTCTTGTAAATATGGAACTTGTTCTTTAAAAAATTTAATATTCTCTAAAGAAAGATCGTGCCCTGCATTAACACCTAAGCCTAATTTATGAGCTAAAGAAGCACAGTCGGCATAGGGTTTTACGGCAGTTTTATCACCTTTTTCATACGCTTCAGCAAAGGCTTCGGTATATAACTCAATTCTATCGGTGCCGGTTTTAGCAGCTCCCTCAATCATATCTATGGTAGGGTCTACAAAAATAGAAGTCCGAATTCCGTTGCTTTTAAATTCTGAAATCAGTTCAGCTAAATAGTCCTTGTGCTTCACGGTATCCCATCCTGCATTAGAAGTAATTGCATCTACCGAATCTGGCACCAAGGTTACCTGCGTTGGTTTAATTTGCAGGACCATATCCATAAATTTTTTAATCGGGTTTCCTTCAATATTATACTCCGTAGTTACAATAGACTTAAGATCGTACGCATCTTGATATCGAATGTGACGTTCATCTGGTCTTGGATGAATAGTCACACCTTGTGCTCCAAAAGCCTGAACATCTTTTGCTACTTGCAACACATTAGGCACATTGCCTCCCCGAGCATTTCTAAGAGTCGCAATCTTATTAATATTTACGCTTAATTTTGTCATTTTATTAGTTTAAGATTAACAAAAATACAAAGGTTCGAGACGCTTTTCCATTTATATTTTAAGTAATTTGCACATAAAACGGCTATTTTGGATACACTGAACTACATATTAGATGATGTTTCGCCTTTTGATATTTCTTCAAATATAAAAGATGTACAAAAGGCTTTTAAAAATCTTACGTATACGCATATTCCTGTAAAAAAAGACAACACTTATATTGGTTGTATTTCTGAAACGGATGCTCATTGCTTTGATAATGACAAAAAATTAAGTGATTATCAATATGCGTTAGAAGGTTTTTTTGTTAGAAAAACCACTAATTGGCTTGATATATTAGAAGCATTTGCCCTTCATAATTGTAACATCATGCCTATTCTGGACAACGACAATAACTATATTGGGTATTATGAATTAGGCGATATTATGAGCCTTTTTAACAACACTCCTTTTTTAAACGAAGCCGGGGCAATTATTGTGGTTGAAAAAGGATTGAACGATTATTCTTTTAGTGAAATATGCCAGATTGTAGAAAGTAATGGAACTCGAATTTTCGGGGCTTTTGTTTCAAAAATTGAAAACGACAAAATGCAGGCTACCATAAAAATAGGCCATACCGGAATGAACGAAATTGTACAAACCTTTAGAAGGTACAATTACACGGTAATTAGCAATCATGAAGAAGATAAGTTCTTAAAAGACTTACAGGATCGCTCCGATTATTTAGACAAATATTTAAACATGTAAATTGATGAAAATAGGGATTTACGGTCAGTTCTATCATAAAAATTCTGAAACCTATATTCAGTTAATTCTCGATGTATTGAAAAACAAAAATGTATCGGTTTTTATTGAAGAAAATTTTCTGGACATTATTAATATGAATAATGAAATCACCCGGAATTTTTCAAACTTCGAAACGTTTACAGAATTAGATGAAACGTACGACCTTTTTTTCAGCATAGGAGGTGATGGAACCATTTTAAAGTCCGTCACTTTTGTGAAAGATCTTGACATTCCAATCGTTGGTATAAATACAGGTCGACTGGGTTTTTTAGCTACTATTCAAAAAGAAGAAATCACCCAAAGTTTATCTCAAATACTGGATGGAGACTATTTAATTTCTGAACGAAGCTTACTTACCATAGCTACTACCCCAAAAAATACGGAGATAAAACCCACTTTAAATTTCGCCTTAAATGAAATTGCCGTAAACAGAAAAAACACAACTTCTATGATTAAAGTGGAGACCGATGTAAACGGAAACCACCTCACTTCTTATTGGTCTGATGGTCTAATTGTGGCCACTCCTACAGGTTCTACCGGCTACTCATTAAGTTGTGGCGGCCCGGTAATAGAGCCGAGCGCAAAAAATATTGTAATTACTCCCATTGCCCCACACAATCTTAATGCTCGCCCTTTAGTGCTGCCAGACGACAGCAAACTTACCTTGAAAGTTTCCGGAAGGGAAAAATCGTATTTAATTTCATTAGATTCCCGTATTGCTACGTTAGAGAACAATACAACCATTCATATTAGCAGGGCATCATTTACAATTAAATTGGTTCAATTAGCCGAAGACAGTTTTATTAAAACCCTTCGAAAAAAACTATTATGGGGCGAAGACAAACGCAACTAAACAATAAAAATCCATAAAACTTGTTAACTCTCAAAGAGTAATTCGCTAATTATTAAATAAAGCGAAGTTTATTATTATATTTGCAAACTTTTAAGGTATATGAGGTATATCGCGACCATAATTTTAGTAGTAACAACCACATTTTTAGCACATTCACAAACCTATGAAGTAGGCGGAATGATTGGTGGCGCTAATTATATTGGCGATGTGGGACGCACTAACTATATAGCCCCCAACAGTTTTGCTTTTGGCGGTATTTTTAAATGGAACCGAAGTCCAAGACACTCCTTTAGAGGCTCTATATTAATTGCTAACATCAAAGGCGATGATGCAGACTCAAACCAAGGACGAAGAAAAGAGAGAGGGTTATCCTTTTCCAATACCGTTAGTGAACTTTCTGTAGGTATGGAATATACTTTTTGGGACTTTAGCATGTATAGTGGTAAACCCGCTAGTACCCCTTATTTATATACAGGACTTACTTATTTTTGGTACGACGCTCTTTACAAAACAACTGATGATGAAATTACCAGTTACGGAGGAGCATCAAGCGTAGCAATACCAATGGTAATAGGCTACAAAACTAGTTTAGCGAATCGATTTGTATTGGGCTTTGAAATTGGCGCCCGTTATACCTTTACAGATGACTTAGACGGCAGCAACCCCGTTAGGGATAAAGAGGACTTCCAAAGCATAAAATTTGGAAATACAAATAGCGACGATTGGTATGTTTTTACAGGAATAACCCTAACAGTTACCTTTGGCCGAAAACCATGTTACTGTAATTTTTAATCCATGACCGCAAAAGATCAAATAGATAAAGACAAGCTTCCTAAGCATCTAGCAGTTATTATGGATGGCAATGGACGCTGGGCCAAGCAAAAAGGACTCTTCCGGTCTATGGGACATGAAAATGGAACCAAAGCAGTTCGAGAGATTGTTGAAGCTTGTGCCGAAATAAACATCCCATATTTAACATTATATGCTTTTTCTACTGAAAATTGGAACCGACCAAAAATTGAAGTAGAACTATTGATGAAATTATTGGTTTCTTCTTTAAAAAAAGAAATAAAAACACTTCACGATAACAATATTAAACTCAACGCCATTGGTAACCTTGAAGCGTTACCTAAAAAAGCACAACGAGAATTAAAAGACGTTATCGACAAAACCAAAGAAAACTCGAGAATGACCTTAACGTTAGCTCTTAGCTACGGTTCGAGGGAAGAAATTATAAAAACCATCAAAGAGATTAGCCATAAAGTTAAAAATAACCTAATTTCGCCGGAAAATATTGACGAAACGGTTATAAATAATCATCTTTACACGCAAAATTTGCCAGATGTAGATTTATTGATACGTACTAGTGGTGAACAACGTATCAGTAACTTTTTATTATGGCAAATTGCTTATGCTGAATTGTATTTTACAGATACTCTTTGGCCAGATTATAGAAAAAACCATCTTTTTGAAGCAATACTAAATTATCAAAAAAGAGAAAGAAGATTTGGAAAGACAAGTGAACAACTTAAATAACACCCTATTGTTACAATTCTACAAAAAATTTTATTGTATAGTCCTATTTACCGTAGCAACGGTTTTTTCCCTCACAGCACAACAAAGGGACTTGGACAGTGGTAAAAAATATACTATAAACGAAATAAAGGTTACAGGGGCACAGAGCTTTAACGAACAAACTGTAATTGCATTTACCGGTCTTAAAACTGGTGATCGTATCTATATTCCTGGCGAAAAACTAAGTGCCGTAACTAAGAAGCTTTGGGAACAAAATCTTTTTAGTGATATTGCATTTTATGTTACTAATATTGATGGTGATAAGGCAGACTTAGAACTCTACATTGTAGAACTGCCTAAACTTAATACCGTTACCATAGAAGGAATTAAAAAAAGAAAGAAAAAAGATATTCTTAAGGAGAACGAGTTAGATCCTGGTACAAAAATTACCAATAACCTAATTACTACCACCAAAAATAAGATAAAAAACAAGTATAAAGAAGACGGCTATTTAAACACACAAGTAATTATTAGCCAAACACCTTATGTAGATTCAACGGGTCAGGAAGTAGCTAAAAACATGACCATAAAGATTGACAAGGGTGAGCGCGTAAAGGTATCTGATATTGATTTTGAAGGAAATGAGCAGTTTTCAGATGTTAAACTGCGCAGAGCCATGAAAGAAACAAAACAGAAGTTCTTTCTACGACTTTTTAAACGTTCTAAATACACCAAAGAAGGCTTTGAAGAAGATAAAGTTTCTATTATAAAAAAGTACAAAGCAAACGGTTATCGTGATGCCCGCATTATCAGCGACACTTTATTAGTTAAAGACGAAAAAAATGTAGCCTTAAAGTTAAATGTAGAAGAAGGTGATAAGTATTACTTCGGAAACATTCGATTTATTGGAAACAGTGTTTATACAGACAGCCAATTAAGAAGAGTATTAGGGATTAGCAAAGGTGAGACCTATAATGGAATATTACTTCAAGAACGCATTGCCAATCTTGAAAATCCCGAAGCAGAAGACCTTACCAACCTATACCAAAATAATGGATACTTATTTTCAAAAATCAATCCTGTTGAAGTTGCCGTTCGCAATGATACTATCGATTTTGAAATACGTATCTTAGAAGGAAAATTAGCTTATTTTGACCACGTAACCGTAGTAGGCAACGATAAAACTAACGATCACGTTATTTATAGAGAACTAAGAACCCGCCCAGGTCAAAAATACAGTAAACGAAATGTAGTTCGTACCGTTCGTGAATTAGGGCAATTGGGATACTTTGATGCAGAACAATTAACTCCTAACTTTAAAAACGTAGATCCTAACAGTGGTACCGTAGATTTAGAGTATTCAGTTGTTGAAAAAGGGGCCAGCCAAATAGAACTACAAGGTGGTTATGGCGGTGGTGGTTTTGTTGGAACTTTAGGACTGTCTTTCAACAACTTCTCCCTTCGGAATATATTCAACAAAGATGCTTACAAGCCGCTGCCTATGGGAGATGGACAAAAGCTTTCGTTACGGGCACAAGCCAGTAGTTTTTACCAAACATACAGCCTTTCCCTTACCGAACCATGGTTAGGAGGAAAAAAACCCGTACAATTAAGTACATCATTCTCTCACACTATTCAGTACTTATATGACTATCAAACTAGAGATGTAAACAAAGATCGAAGGTTCTTAATTACCGGAGGTTCTATAGGGCTTGCAAAACGCTTAAAATGGCCTGATGACTTTTTTCAGTTGTCACAAGCAATCAGTTTTCAACACTACAACTTAAAAAACTATAACACCTCATTATTTACATTTGGAGATGGATACTCAAATAACTTAGCATACACAATAGGCCTTAGTCGTAACAACACGGCTACCAACCCTATTTATCCAGTAACGGGTTCCGATTTTAGTGTGTCTGCAAAATTAACCTTCCCATATTCCGCTTTTAATGGTGTAGACTATGGCGATTTAAAAGATGAGCGAGATCAACTTGCACAAGTTCCGAACAACAGCTCAGGGTTTAGAGCTGCGCAAAATAGGATTGCAGATATAGATCAAGAACGTTTTAAGTTTCTTGAATACTATAAGATAAAATTTAAAGGAGATTGGTACACCAATTTAATCGATAAATTAGTTTTAAAAAGTAGTACCGAATTTGGTTTCTTAGGAGCCTATAATCAAGATCGAGGTATTCCTCCTTTTGAACGCTTTTTCGTAGGAGGTGACGGTTTAGGATCTTTTAGCTTAGATGGTCGTGAAGTAATTCAGTTACGAGGATACCCTAACCAATCTTTATCAGGACAAGATGGAAATACCATTTTCAATAAATTTTCGTTAGAATTACGTTACCCTATCACATTAAAGCAAGTTGCTTCTATTTATGCATTGACTTTTGCTGAAGGAGGAAACGCATTTAATGGCTTTAGGGATTATAACCCGTTTGAATTAAAAAGATCTGCTGGAGTAGGATTACGTATATTTATGCCGGCATTTGGATTATTAGGTATTGATTTCGGGTATGGATTTGACCCTATTCTTGGTGGTATTGAGCCAAGTGGATGGGAAACTCACTTTATTCTTGGACAACAATTTTAATTTTGGCACGATATTTTCTTAACTAACAACCAACAATTATGAAGACGAACAAGCTACTCTTTTTATCACTTATCCTATTAGGTTTTGGATTTGCAGCTCAAGCGCAACGAGGTGCACGTATTGGCTATATAGATATGGAATATATTCTTGAAAATGTTCCCGAATACAAAGAAGCTTCAATACAATTGGAAGGAAAAGTGCAGCGATGGAAAAAAGATATTGAGAAAAAAACCAAAGAAGTAGAGCAAATGAAGCTTAATTTAAGCAATGAACGTGTACTACTTACCAATGAACTTATTGAAGAACGAGAAGAAGAGATAAAAATACTGGAAGATGAAATTTTAGATTATCAACAAGACCGGTTTGGCCCTAAAGGTGATTTAATGATCCAAAGACGACAATTGGTACAGCCTATTCAAGACCAAGTTTTTAACATTGTTCAGGAAATTGCTGAAAATAAAAAATATGATTTTATTTTTGACAAATCTGCAGACGTTGTAATGCTTTTTGCAGCAGAACGAAACGATATTAGTGATGTTGTTTTACGTAGCATAAATCGAGCTGCAAAGCGAGACGAAGCACAAACCAAACGTGAAGAAAAAGAAATAGAACGCAAAGAAGAATTAAGCGTTGAAGAAGAAGGTGCTGTAACCGAAAGGGAACAAGAAATTGAAGAGAAAAAGAACGAGAGAGAGAAAATGATGGAAGAACGAAGAAGAGTTCGTGATTCTGTTCGTGATGCTAGAAAAGCTGAAATTGAAGCCAGAAGACAACGTATATTAGAAGAAAGACAACGAAGAAAAGACTCTATCTTAAACGCTAGAGGTCAAAACCGAAACGATTCTACCCCAGAAGGTGACGGTGAAGAAGAAAACGAAAATAATTAATAACAATAGTAAATTCGAATAAATCATAACACTTAAATTTAATACAATGAAACATTTAAAATTAGTAGTAGTAACCTTAGCGATTTTTATGGGAGCTACAAGTTTTGTTAACGCACAATCTAAAATTGCACACATCGATACGCAAGCTTTAGTGGAAGCAATGCCAGAAATGAAAACGGCACAAAGCGAGCTTGATAAAATTCAAAAAACGTACGATACCGAAATTAAGGCGATGGCTAAAGAGCTTGAAACGAAAATGACACAGTACGACCAAGAAGCTGCTAGCAAGACTGATGAAGAAAATCAAAAGCGTTTTGAAGAAGTACAAGGAATGCAAAAAAACATTCAAGCATATAGACAACAGGCATTACAAGATCTTCAGAAAAAAGAAAGAGACATCTTAAAGCCAGTATTAGAAAAAGCTCGTGCTGCCATTCAAAAAGTAGCGCGTGCACAAGGTTTTCAATACGTTATGGATTCTACCACTGGAAGTGGATTAATCTTAGCTGACGGTAAAGACCTAATGGCAGACGTAAAAAAAGAAATGGGAATCTAATTAATAGATTACTCCTAAAAATTTCGTAAACTGCCTGCAAATTCTGCAGGCAGTTTTTATTTTTACAACTATGAGCAACAACAGTCCTATAGGTATTTTTGATTCGGGGGTTGGCGGTTCTTCCATTTGGCAAGAAATCCATCAATTAATGCCCAATGAGAGTACTATATACCTTGCAGACAGCAAAAATGCTCCCTACGGAAATAAAACACAAGAAGAGATTATTGCATTAAGCGTAAAAAACACGCAAGCTTTAATCCACAAAGGTTGTAAGATAATTGTTGTGGCTTGTAACACTGCGACAACGAACGCTATTGATGTTTTACGAAACAAATTTGACCTCCCTATAATCGGTATTGAGCCAGCTATTAAACCTGCTGCTGTACAAACAAAACACAAAAGCATTGGTATTTTAGCTACAAAAGGAACATTAAGTAGTGCTCTATTTCATAAAACAGCTAAAGAATTTACAAAAGAAATTTCGGTAGTAGAAATTGTTGGCGAAGGTTTAGTTCCTTTAATTGAAAAGGATGCGTTGGATTCTGCCAAAATGAAGAAACTTCTGAAAGAATATACAGCTCCCATGATTGTAGCAAATATTGACTATTTAGTACTAGGCTGTTCACACTACCCATATCTTATTCCGCAGTTACAAAAAATTTTACCAAAAAACGTAACAATTATAGACTCGGGGCAAGCGGTCGCTAAACAAACGCAAAACGTGCTACAACAACACAATTTACTTGCTGATACTAGAACACGACCAAACCTTCAGTTTTTCACTAACACTAAAGTTGATACACTTAAAAGTCTATTGAAAGCTTTTTCAGAAAAAATACAGGTTGAAAGTCTAATTTTTTAATTGACTGCAGGACAGTTACAATCGTAAGGTTTCTTTCTTTTAGTTGGAAAATCATAGCCAAGTGTTATTTGATGAAAGCCACCATCTTTAAATTTTATATTTCCAACTTGATAAGAATAGGTGTAGGCAAATAAAAATTGGTTGTAGTTTACTCCCAAAACAGGTGTTATCAGCTGCAAAACTTGCCCTTCTATCGTTTCTCCGTCTAAATATTCTGCTCCTTCAAAACTTCGTCGATATGAAATTCCTCCCCAAAGTTTTCCAAAATTCATCTTTCGGTAGGTTTTAAAGTTGGCATCGATTGCTTTTTCTCCGGTTCGTTCTTTTAATTGAAATAAAACAGAGGGCTCGTAATTCCACAAATTGGCACTGTTGCCAAAAACATAGGAGGCACCCAATAAATAATTTCGTTGATTATTAGATTCAAACGCCTCAGTATATAAATCTCTGTTTTGAAATAATAGGTTTTTGACGGTAAAATGTCCAGAAAAATTTAGAAAATTATACGATAGCCCTACATCTACATTAAAATATGAACTACTTTGAACAATTCCTGAAACTACAGGGTCAAAATCTGAAATATCAAATTCAGTTTCATCTAAACTTGATTGAACAAAACCAGCACTTAAACCAAATGACAACTGATTTAAATCTAATTCAGATCTTGAAAAAAGCAGATGGTGCGCATACGTTACATAGGCCCCTTTTTGCGAATGGTATCCATTTTTATCGTTAAAAACAATTGCACCCATACCCGATTGTCTTCCTATTCGGGCATTAAAACTTAACGTTTGTAGATTAGGAGCTTCCTCTTCCCCAAACCATTGCTGTCTGGCTGTTAAACGTAATTTGTTAGTTGAAGCCGCTCCCGCCATCGAAGGGTGAAGCAAATAATAATTGTCTGAAAAATAATCTGAGTAAACGGGAATACCTTCTTGAGCATGAACAACTTGAAATAGAAAAGTGAAAAAAAAGAAGAAATAAATAAATTTCATAAAGGGGTAACTCAAAAGCTTCAGATACAAATATTTAAATTTATATGGCAAATCTTCAAATACTGTCTCTTATACACATCTC
>CAJXPE010000017.1 GCA_913057965.1 uncultured Marixanthomonas sp.
AAGAGACAGGATTACGTTTAGGGATATTACCAAACTAACCCAAAAGCCAACTGCCAATAAAGATCAATATGGCCGCCTTCGCGTAGCAGCTGCTCTAGGTGTTACTGCAGATGCCGTTGAACGTGCTGAAGCATTGGTAAACGCTCAAGTTGACGCTGTAATTATCGATACCGCTCACGGTCATACAAAAGGAGTAGTTACTGTTTTAAAAGAAGTAAAAAAGAATTTCCCAAAACTTGACGTGGTGGTGGGAAACATTGCTACTCCAGAAGCCGCTAAATATTTAGCAGATGCTGGTGCCGATGCAGTAAAAGTAGGAATTGGTCCAGGATCAATATGTACAACTCGGGTTGTTGCTGGTGTTGGCTTTCCACAATTTTCAGCTGTATTGGAAGTTGCTGCAGCCTTAAAAGGAAGTGGCGTTCCCGTAATTGCCGATGGAGGTATTCGCTATACCGGTGATATTCCTAAGGCATTAGCGGCAGGAGCAGATTGCGTGATGTTAGGTTCTTTATTGGCAGGAACAAAAGAATCTCCAGGGGAAACAATCATCTACGAAGGACGAAAATTTAAATCGTATCGCGGAATGGGGAGTGTAGAAGCTATGAAAAAAGGCTCTAAAGACCGCTATTTCCAAGATGTGGAAGATGATATTAAAAAACTAGTACCAGAAGGTATTGTAGGTCGCGTTCCTTATAAAGGTGAATTGCTGGAGAGCATGACGCAGTTTATAGGAGGCTTACGTGCTGGAATGGGTTATTGTGGGGCTAACTCCATTGAAGCATTAAAGGAAAACGGTACGTTTGTTAAAATCACCTCTTCTGGTATTCACGAAAGTCATCCTCACGATGTGACCATAACTAAAGAGGCGCCAAATTACAGCCGATAGTATAAAAGGGGTATAGTAATATTGATTCCAGTTAATTTATGGTTTTAAAGAACTATACCTCTCTTCAACAACTAAGTTTTTATATTTAGTGTGTATTTTACTTATCTGGATATAAGTAACTGAAATTGTTCTTTTAAAATCTCTGTATTTGTGAAGAACTAAATATAAAAAAAGTTCATTTTTTTGGAAGTAAAGTGCCCAGGATGGGAGTCGAACCCACACGCCCTAATGGACACATGGCCCTCAACCATGCCTGTCTACCAGTTCCAGCACCTGGGCTTAAAAGAGGTACTTTTTTTGTGGAATGCAAATATAGATAATTTGTAAACGTTAAAACTAGTATTTTAGAATTTCTAAAGTGATTATTTTAGCTGTTTTCACATTACATGGTACACGCACAGTTACTAATGCCCTGAAAAATATTTAATCCTAACGTTATCATATGTGTCCCGCTGTTATTATTAGTAAGTTCGTTGGTAATTATTTGGTAGGAATAGGCAAAGTAAAAATTAGATTTTTTTAATCCTACCATAGGGCTAATATTTAATGGCTCCGCTGCTTGGTCATTTAAAAAACGGTAGCTTAAGCCAGCCCAATAGTAATCTTCATTATCTAAGAACCTAAACTTTACATTTAAGTCTGTTGTAGATCGTTGGTCACTTTCAAAATATTGTATGTAGGTAGAAGGCTCAATTTCAAAACTACTATTACGACCTTGTTTAAATACATAGCCTGTATAGACTTGATAGTTTCTAAGCTTTAAAGGTTCGTTAAGTCCAAAAGCATCTTCTTTTTTAGGCAAAACATTGTTTGCATTAAAACTAAAATAAAAATCCTCAAAACGGTATAAAGCTGCAACGTCAAAATTGTGATTGGTCAGTTTTCTATCATTTTCTATAGATGGATCATTTACATTAAATTCTTCAGTATCTATTCTGAATTGATTCAAGTTGTAAGACAAACCAAAAGATAAAAACTGATCCGGATGTCTTTCTAATACTAGATGATGTGCAAACGAAATTTTAGCTCCTTTTTGATGTGTAAACCCATTGCTATCATTATATAGAAACATACCTATACCTGATCGTTGTCCCAAGCGTGTATCGGCAACCAAGGATTGCATATCCGGGGCATCTTTAACACCAACCCATTGTGTGAGACCATTAACACGTACTTTTACATGATCTCCAATCCCTGCATAGGCTGGGGAAATTACAAAAGGATTATCAGCTAAATATTGTGTGTAGGTGGGGATTGTCAACTCTTGTGCTTTTACTGACGAAAGCAATAAAAGCAGTGCTGCAAGTAGGTAAATATTTTTCATAATTGTAGGTTTTGGGGGATATTGTTAATACTCCACAACGATTTTTGGGGAACCGTTGTGGAGTGGGGTTTATTTATCTATATAGTGTAAAGTGTCCGATGAATTCTCGATTGTCTTCCGCATTTCCAAGCTGAATGATGTACCAGTAGTCTCCTGTAGGTAATGGTCTATTGTTATAAGTTCCATCCCAAGCTTGACCTTGTCTTAAAACAGCGATTTCTCGTCCGTGTCTATCGTAAATGGCCGTTTTGATATTTGGATAATTTTCTGTGTCTTGAGGCATCCAAGTATCATTCGTGCTAGTACCATCTGGTGTAAACACATTCGGGATGGTAATGTCTACAAATATTACTTCGATAACGGCTTCAACTTCACATCCGTTTTGGTCGATTACTTTAACGGTTATCGTTCCATCTTCGTAAAAAATGTATTCATTCTCACTACCATAGTCTTCATCATTAAAAAAGTAGGTGTATCCTCCAGCTCCACCAGTAACTGTAGCAGTAATTTGGTTGAGCCCTGTTTCATTTAAGGTTAGGGATAATGGCACTATTTCTTCAATATCAAAAGTTACTGAGTCGAAACAACCGGATGGGTGGATAATATCAATCGTATTATTCCCTTCTGGAACATTGTAGAATATATTTTCAGTTTGTCCCGCTCCACCATTTAAGTGATAGGTTACTTCATTAGCAACCGAAGGATCTACTGTCACAGTTACTATACTTTCTGTACAGGTATACTCTATAGTTGCAGAAGCATCGATATCTACAGGACTGTCCAACGGAACATCTAATGTGGTAACACAACCATTGCCATCTTGAACATAGATGGTATAGGTTTGACCTCCATCTAAGTTATCAAATGTATATTGATCAATAACGTAATTAGACTCATCGTTTAAACTTGTAGCATATGGTGCTACTCCTCCTGAAATATTAATTTCGATAGCTCCGTTATCATCATCTACACAGATTTCTTGTAAAACATCAACTACAGTCACATCCATTGCAGTAGGTTCGGTAATTGTAACAATTTCATCTGTATAACATCCTGTTTCATCCATAGCTCGGACGGTATAGGTTCCGGCAGCTAGGTCTGTAAATACATTATTAGTTGCCATATTAAAGTTCGGGGAAATTCCGTAGGTAAAAGTATTTAAACCACCTAAGCCTTCTATTTCAATACTTCCACTAGTATCGCCATTACAAAGAACATTTTCTGATGTTACAGTGGCGGTAACTGGTTGCAAGGTAATTACTTCAAATGCTTCAGTATCAAGACATCCATTTTCATGTTGTACATAGGCTGTATAATTACCAGGTACTAGGTTATTGAATGTGTTTGAAGCGAAATAGTCAGTACCGTTGATACTGTATTCAACATCGTTGATTACACTAGTATCTACATTGATGGTTATTGTGTTACTGTTTACATTATTTGAACAGCTATAATCCACTTCTACTTCAGCCATAATTTCCACACCTGGATCGATAATGAAATCCATCGGTACCATATCACAGTTATTAGCATCTTTCACATAGAGTGTGTATTGCTGTCCTCCTGTTAGATTATCATAGGTAAATTGATCCTGCGTGTAATTTACACCATCAATACTGGTAGAGTAGGGCGGTGTTCCACCAGTTACTGAGATTTCTACACTACCATCATTTGCACCTAGACAAGTTTCGCCCATTGTGATTACATCTGCGTTTAAGGCTTCATCTGGCTGTGTAATTACAATATTGCTTATTGTAAACTCACATGAAATAGTATCCCGTACTAATATGGTATAAGTACCTGCTTCTAAATCTGTAAATGTATTATTAGATACAAAATTAAAGAAAGGCGAGATGGCATATTCAAAAGGAGCACTACCATTAGTAGCAGTCACTTCAATCTCACCAGTCGCGGCACCAAAACATAATACGTTTTGAGTAACGGCTGCCGTGGCATCAATAGGTTGCAGGTCTTCAATTATAAAGTTATCTGTATTTATACAACCATTACTGTGTTGTACATAAGCCGTATAACTTCCAGGTGGTACGTTGTTGAACGTATTAGCAGGACCGTAATTGGTACCATCAATACTATATTCAACATCATTAACCACGCTACCATCAACATTGATGGTTACAATATTACCTGGAACATTGTTGGTACAGTTATTCTCTACTTCAGCATCTGCTTGAATATCTACTCCTGAGTCGATAGTAAAATCGATAGGCGTAATGTTACACCCATTGTCATCTCTTACATATACCGTGTATTGTTGCCCACCATTAAGACCATTATAAACAAATTGATCTTGGGTATAGCTAACACCATCAATACTCGTAGAATAGGGTGCTGTTCCGCCAGTTATGGTGATGTTTACACTACCGTCATTAGCTCCAAGACATGCTTCCCCTGTTGGGTCTACACTAACATCTAAGGCTTCGTTGGGTTGTGTGATTACAATATTATTTATTTCAAACTCACATGAGATAGCATCTCGTACTCTAACACTATAGGTCCCTGCAGGTAAATTGGTAAATACATTATTTGTTCCGAAGTTATAATCGGGCGAAATTGCATATTCCAACGTTCCAGTACCTCCAGTTGCTGTCACTTCAATAGTTCCTGTTGCATCACCAAAACACAATACGTTTTGAGTAACGGCTGCCGTGGCATTGATAGGTTGCAGGTCTTCAATTATAAAATCCTCTGTTTTTATACAGCCATTGGTATGTCTTACATACGCTGTATAAGTACCTGGAGTTAAATTATTGAATGTATTTGATGCGAAATAGTCCGTACCGTTAACACTGTATTCAACATCGTTTTCTACTTCAGCATTTACCTCAATAGTAACAATGCTTGTTGGATTGTTGTTGGTACATACTTCATCAATAACTACGTTTGGAATAATCTCAACGGGTTCTGGCATAAAGTATTCCAATGGAGGAGTGATATTACAATCATTAGTATCTTTTACATAAATTCGGTAAAAAATACCTCCTTGTAGTCCTGTATAGGTATACTGATTTCCAGTTACAATGGTGAAGTTGGTGTTATCTAAACTTATCAAGTAAGGTGCTGTACCTCCTGTTATGTCTACTGTAATAGATCCATTTCCATCATTCAAACAAAGTTCATCGTTGATAGTTCCTAAACTGGCTTCCAGTAAAGCTGGTTCAATAATTTCAATTGTAAAAGTTTGGTAACAACCGTTCTGATCTTGAACCATCACTTCGTAAGTGCCAGCTCCTAGTCCATCAAATGTTTCTTCCTCTTGAAACTGATTTAAGTCTGGAGAAATAGCATATTGTAAGGTACCAGTTCCGCCACTTGCATTTATAGTAATGCTTCCGTCTGCCTGACCAAAACAACTAATATCCTCTTTAGTAAAATCAGCAACCAATAATTCTGGATCTGTGATTGTAATAACTTCTGAAGAAGCCGGACAGTCAGCACCACTCATTACATCTACTCTATAGGTTCCTGATGACAAGCCATTAAACGTGCCACTGGCTTGTGGGCCTTGGATTACCGCATTGGTAGCTGTATCAATCAACTGATACATATAATTACCTACACCGTTATTGGCTGTTGCTACAATAGTAGCATTGGCGCCTCCGAAACAGTTAACATTGGCTCCTGTTAGGTCTAAATTAATCGTGGTTGGTATTACAGGCTCTACTGTTAGTGTATTGGTCGATCCAACTGCACACCCATTAGCATCACGAATGTAATACTGGTATGTTCCTGGGCTTACCAAAACTGTAGTGGTATTGCCCGCGGGTAATGCCGTATAGGTTGTTCCATTGGGACTATACTCATACGGAGCGGTGCCACCAAAGGCTTCAATACGTATTTCGGCATCGGTTGCACATGTGGGTGGTGTAACCAATGATAACGTACCTGTTGCAGCTTCGGTAGGCTGGTCGATAGTAACGTCGGTTGTTGAAAAGGTACAACTCCATCCATCCATAATTTCGGCGTGGTACGTTCCTGCAGGAATACCTGTAAACACACTATTTGCCTGCGGACCAGAGCTTGCACCAGTAGTGTTATTTACCAATGTATACAAATATCCGCTTCCTTGACCGCCCGTAACATTGCTTATGGTAATGGTAGCATTGGCATCATTAAAACAAGGCAATGTGTTTGGTACGGCAGTAATATCTGCTGAAATAGGAGTAGGGATGCTCAATGTTTCATTTTCTGAAACAACACAGCCATTACTGTCTCTAGCACTTACTGTATAGGTACCAGCACCAAGGTTTGTAAAATAACTTGTTGAAGACCAAGCCGAAATAATTGTAGCGCCCAACTCTAATTGGTATTCGTACTGCGGCCCCCATCCATCGGTGGCAGTAGCGGTAATCGTACCATCATCGCTTGATGCAATACACGTAATCTCTGTGCTTTCAACATTCAAATTTAAAGCCGCAGTAGGTTCTTCGATAACAAAATCTACCGATGTCGTACAGAACGGATTGTTTGTCAACGTACCTGTAAACGTATATGCACCCGCTGCTAAACCGGTTACGGTAGCATGTCCCGCAGTAGAACTAGTGCCTGTAGCTACAGTGTTTCCGCCATTATCTGTCATTATATAAGTAAAGGGTCCAGCATCATCTGTAGGATTCAGGTCTTGATCTACAAATGTAAAGTCGATACTTCCGTCGGCATCACCAATACAGGTAACATTGTTATTCAATGATGAAACAATGATGAATGTATCTGGGTCATCAACCGTGTGGACGGTTTTCACACTACAGCCTGTAACTGTGTTTTCAACAATTATTTCATAGTTTCCAACCGTCAATCCTGTAAAATCAGGAGAAGTTTGGGTAACGTTATAAGGGTTTCCGTTTAATCCGGTCACGGTGTACGCTAAAGCACTTGGCGTACCTCCTGTTTCTGTTACCGTTATGGTAATTTCTTCTAGATTGGTACAGGTTAACGGAGTGGTTACAGTTACCGATGGGGCTGAAATTTCGTTATACGGATTAATTGTTGCCGTAGTAGTTCCAACACAACCTTTGTTGTCATAAACATTGATTGTATAGGTTCCACCAACTCTATCCGTCTCTATATAGGTGCTGTTAGTTCCGTCTTGAAGTACAGTAGCTCCTCGAATAAACTCATACCTAACATAGGTTCCAGAACCTCCGGATACCCCAGTTACGGTTATAGAAGCATCGTTAGATGTGTTCGTGCCAGAGTTACAACCAAATTGTGTTACCATTGGGCTTGGTACTGTTATGGCTGTAGGTTCACCTATGGTTACATCTTGTGTAGTCGTACAGTTTCTACCCGATGTTACAACCACCGTGTATGTTCCGGCCGCCAATCCATTAAATGTATTGGATGTTTGTGGAGCAACCGTTATCGGATTTGTGATTTCGTAGGTATAATCAAAATCTGTATTGGTTCCCGTTAAGTTAACGGTAAAGCTTCCATCATTTCCACCATTACAGGTTACATCGGTTGGAACGGTATTAAATGTCGGTGGGTTTGGTGCTTCCAGTTCAGCGTCCACATCAAATGTACACCCCGTAGTCGTATCCGTAACTGTAATTACATAACTTCCGGCAGGAACATTTTCAAATTGATTACCAGTCTGTGTTATTACAGCTGGAGCCGGTGCAATGGTATAACTATAATTGCCTGAACCGCCAGTAGGAAGTACAGTAATAATACCATCAGACACGCCACAATCAGGATTAGTAGAAATACTTGTCGCTGTACCAGCAGTTAAGGGCTCTAAAATGTCGATGGTTTCTGTAAACTCACAACCATTGGCATCTTTAATGATTACCGTGTGTATACCTGAATTTAAGCCTGATAATATAAAGCTGTTTGCAGCGTCTTCGGTGTAGGTGGTAAAACCAGAACCATTCACACTATAGGTATACGGTGCAATACCTAAGCCTGCTGTTCTTGTAACAATAACTTCAAAGCTTCCTTCAGGGTTACAAACATTGGCTGGATCTTGGCTAAGCGTAATTTCAGGACTTGAATCTGTGTCTACAATTAGGGCATTTTCAACTTGAATACAGCCAAACGCATCTTTTATATACACATCGTAACTGCCACCTTCTACATTAAATACATTAGCAGATCCTCCAGTCCATGTTGCAACGGTAGGGGCAGGATCGCCTGCATTATTTAATTGAAATTCATAAGGTGGTGTTCCAAACTGTCCAGTAGCTGTTATAATACCAGCGTTAATATTACAATTATCGTTTTTAGTCACTACTGCATCTATTTCTAATGTATTGGTAGATTCGATAATATCGAAAGGAACCGATGCTACCGAACACTCATCAAAAGCTCCACCTACTTCATTAAATAATATATAGTAGGATCCAGTAGGAAGCGGGCCTATATTTGAAACGGTTTCAGGCCCACCAGAAAGAGGTGAAATGGTGCCACTAATTGTTGTGGTAGTATTACTTACTGAATTAAATATTTCATAATCCACAGCAGTTGCTCCAGTATCATAATTAGCAATAGTAAAGGTTACATTTCCATCTGCAGCGCCAGTACAGCTTATGTTATTTACGGTATCTATAGTTGATGTTAAATTTGAAGGGGTATCAATTGGCACACTGGCTGATTCAAAATAGTAACAACCTGTACTATTATCGCGAACAACAAAGGTGTAAAGTACACCTGGTGTAAGACCAGTAAAAGTAGACTGTTCAGGAAGTCCTGGATCTGATGCTTGAAAATTAGTAGCGTAAGGAGGTGTTGTTGAATCAGCAATTCCAAAAGAATAATTACCACTACTAACATCTGGAACAACTGTAACAACAGCAGTACCTCCGGTAGCACAATCTGCAGTAACTGCAGAAACATCAATATCTAAATCATCTGGAGGAGAGGCAATTTTGATATTTGATTGTATTCTTGAACAGCCATTCGCATCAATAACTTCAACTTGGTAAATACCAAAGTTTAAGCCTGTAAAGATGTGATCTTCTCCATTAGAAACGGTGGTATAGCTATCTGTGAATCCGAAATTATTACTAATGTAATACGTGTATTCTGGAGTTCCTCCCGTTACACTTTGAACTTCAATACTTCCAAATTCAGTACCACTATCACAATCGATGTCTGTGGTATTTATTGTAAAATTAATCGCATCGGGTTGTGTAATTGTTATAGTAGCTGTAGTCTCACAGGCATTTGCATCTGTAACAGTAATTAAATAATCCCCTGCGGCCAAGCCACTTGTTTGGGTGCCGTAATCGATACCGGTTGTTGTGTTCAGTATATTTATAACGTAAGGAGGCAATCCTCCTGAAGGTACTATATTCAATGCCCCGGTTTCTTCTCCATTACATAAGATGTCTTGTGAAACAGTTACTGCTGGAGGGGCTAATACCGGTAAAGCATCTACCGTTATCACCGATGATTCAACCGTACAACCTATGGAATCTGTAATCATAAATTGATAGGTACCCGCATTTGAAGTTGTATAGGTAAAGGTATTTCCAGTTACGGGATTGGTCGCACCATATGCACTGCCATTAACTGAAACTTGGTACTCAAAATTAGCAGTACCGCCTGTAATGGTTACTGTAATTTCAGCATCAGGATTAGCTGTACAATCCAAGTTTTTGGTCAATACAGCATCTGCCAATAGTTGGGGTGCAATAATTTGGCTTACCGCTGCGGAAGTACAACCGTATGCATCTTTAACTTCCACGGTGTACGTTCCTGGAGGTAGGTTTGTAAATGTATTATTCGCTTGAAATGGGGCTCCATTTAAACTATAGGTATAAGGTGCTACTCCATTAGTAGCATCTACCACAATAGTTGCTCCATTTGTAGGATCGAAGCACAAGTCTGACGTACTACTTATAGTGGCTACAGGGGCTACTGGTGCCGTAAGTGAAAACGTATCGCTAATGGTACAACCGCTACTGTCTTCCACAGTATAGGTATAGGTTCCTGTTTGCGACAAGCCAGTAAAAGTATTTCCAGCTTGTGGCCCTACCACTGTAGCATCGGGTTGGGTTAGTGTATATTCATAGGGGCTCCAACCACCGGTTACATTTATAACTACACTGCCATCGGCAACACAGGTAATCGGATTTATGGTAGGGCCACTATCTGTTAAGGCACTATCCGGTCCTTCGATTGTAAGGGCAGCTGTGGCTGTACAGTTTGTGATTTCATCGGTTACATCGATGGTATACGTTCCGGCAGCAAGATTGTTTTGCGGAATTGTAGTGTTGGTTTGCCCGGTAACAGCTGGATTTCCATCAATTGAATAAGAATATGTTGAACTAAAACCAGTTACGGTAAACGTTCCATTTCCTGTTGAAGAATTAAAACAATCTACATTGTTTAGAACTTGACTTGTTACATTGATATTTTCAATTGGATCTATGGTGAAGTCTTCTTCATAGGTACAGTTTTTACTATCTGTAACTCTGAACGAATACGTCCCGGGATCTAAATTTGTAAAGATATTGTTTGTACCATTTGAAACGCTAATCGGACTTATAATTTCATATGTAAATGGAGCACTGCCTCCAGTTGTGGTTACCGTAACGTCTGAATTTTCATCTGGACAGGTAACAGCTGTACTGGTAAAACTTAAATCGGTTGGTGGATTTAAGTCTTCTAAAACCAGCGTGTTGGTAGTAAAAGTACATCCATTCGCATCTTTAATGGTAATGGTGTACGAACCACTGCTAAGTCCTGCAAATATATTAGAAGTTTGAAAGTTGGTACCGTCTAAACTATACTGATAGGGAGGTGTTCCTCCAGTTACATTGATCGCTTGTATGCTACCCAAATTATCACAGGTATACTCTTGTACTATTTCTGCAGTAGCAGCAATAGGAGTTGCTTCAATAATTTCAACCGTATCGGTACCTGAACATGTTACTCCCTCCAAGGTATAATTCACTACAATATTATAGGTACCCGGAGCCAAGCCTGTAAAGGTAGAGGTGGTTGTGAATGTTGTACCATTATCAATGCTATACGCCATGGTATAGCCATTATTGTTCGTTGTGTTTATGGAAATAGTACCATCATCTGCTCCATTACATGAAACATCAGTATGTGCAATGGTATATTCAGGGTCTGGCGTTTGTTCTACTTCTATTTGGGTAGTAGCTGAACAATTATTAATATCAATAACGGTAATATTATATGTCCCTGCCGCAGTTACTTCATACTCTGGTACGGTTTGAAAATCTGTCGTACTATTTATATAATAAAAATAAGGAGCGGTTCCTCCTTCGGGATAAATAGTTATCTCGCCAGGTTCGCATGTTAATGGCTGCGTTATTCCTGCCGTAACGGTCAATGGGTCTGGTGATGTTATGGTTATGTCTTCAGTATATTGACAACCATCATCTGTACTTGAATTTACCGTGTAGGTACCATCGTTTAGATTACTGAAAGTATAATCACTTTCTGCAATAGGTCCGACGCTGTTTATAACAGTTCCGCCTTGTACTAGTTCATAATAATATTGTGGGCGCACGTCGTTAACTTGTACGCTTATACTTCCTTTATCGTCTGAACATAAAGGTTGATTAGCTATAACATCTACCGTATAATCACGTTCCCTGATAGGAATATCTGGTACAGTAAAGATACAAGGGTTGGTGGTTACACCAGTGGCTCTAATATGGATAGTGTAAACCCCTGCTGTTGTTATGGGAAATATATTACTCGCTTGATACGGACCTCCAGTACCGTTTATACTGAATTCATATCCTGCCGGTACTCCGTTTATTTGTATTTCTCCATCGGTATCACAAATTATATCTCTGTGGGTTTCGGTGGGTTCAAATAAGTTTTGATACACATTGAAATAAAAATTCTTAAAACATCCGTTTTGGTAAACTAAATGCAATCTATATTGTCCAGCTTGGTCCGCAAGAAAATTAGGACCTGTCTGTACTTGGTTCCACGTACAAGTAGGTGATGTATTTGGACAATCTTGTGGCGCAGCATTACAGCTTCCTTCATCTAGTTTTTCCCAAACAATACTTTCGGCATCTGTGATGTTAGTTTCAATCAATCTACTATCATTTGCCCCACATAAAAATAGTTCTGGTAATTCCTCTCCATTGGTTGGGCAGGTGACTACTTTGTTGGCATAGGGGAGTATTGGGTTTGGTATATCGGCTCCAAATAGAACAACGTTTACTGTTTCAACAATGGAAACACAAGGTGCTGGAGCAGTATTTACAGAGGTGTAAAGCCCGGGACTAGATACAGTAATGGATTGTGTTGTGCCAATTGGAGTGCCTGTAACTTCATCTCCTTCGTACCATTGATAACTTGTATATCCGTCTCCTGCCGTAAGTGTTATTTCGCTACCACAGAGTACTTCTTCACGTTCAAACGTACAACCGTCAACATTCACCAAGAAGTTTGTAGAACCTGGTGTGGTGGTTCCACATCCTTTTACTCCTGATACACTAGGGTCACCATCAGCAACTACATTACCTGCGGTCTCACTATAATAAGTAGCATACGCTTGGTTTCCTATAACGTTGGAACATGCATCCCGAAGTTGGTTACAATCTTCTATTACTTTTACCCGAATCCTGATCTCATAGGCTTGGTCACCTTCTTCAACTAAATTATCGGGAACATCAAGGTTTAATCTAAAGTTTATAGGATCATAAGTATATGTTACTCCCGGTGCATTTGATACATCTAGGGACAAAAAGTTTACATTAATTGGTAAAACATCTTCTATTGAGAAGTTTATGGCATCATCATTTCCTAAATTTTGGAAGCCAATTACATAATCGAGTTCTTGGCCTAATGTTACATCGCCATTATTGATATTAGTACCGGCTGTATTCTCTACGTTTTTAGTAAGGAGAATATTTGGTTGAATAATATCTACTGCAAAAGCATTGAAATAATAGAAATAAAGGTCTGCGTCGGTGCGCAATTGTATCACGGCTGAGGTGTCGCCATTATCAATAACATTATTGCCTGGATTTGGAATATTTAATATTCCGGCATCATAACCTAAGGTATTTTGGCTATTAGGAGTTCGGTTGGTATACTCCCCAGTTAAGTTAGTGACTTTACTACGGAAAAAATTGTTGGTTGGCCGTTCAGGTGTGCTCATAGTAGTACCGTTGATATCCAAATAATCTCCGGTTAGTCTTTGATCTCCTTCCATAGCTGAAAAAGCAAACTTCGCCCGCACAGGCCCTGTTGGAATGGTTCGAAAACCATCTACAGGAACATCTAAAGAATTACCTGATCCTATAGCACTAAACCCATCGAAGGATACAATGGCTTTAGCAGGAAGATTTGTGTCTTCATACACAACAAATAAACTCCACCCGGCAGTGAGACCAGTACCCCCAAGCAAACCTTCACTGGTAGTAACATTACCAAGGGTATAGGTTCCTGCAGCATCAGTTAAACCTTGTAACATGTTTGTTACATCTGCATAGCAGGCATAGGGTGTAGCATTATTAGATCCAATAGGGGTAGTAATAGCATCATAAACCACTTCTCCCGTAATGTCATTATACCCCCCTTCTGGCATTTTTAACTTTACGTCTGTAATAGAACTTCTGTCACTATCTTGATAGATAGCTCCCCAATATAACCCTGCATACACAATAGTATAACAACTACCAGGTACTTCTAGTTCCGCACTGCTTGAATTAAACGTAGTATTATCATTATCAATATCGATGTATTCCATTTCGAAATCTGAATTCAGATAATACGTTCCATTATAAGGATCATTAGGATCCGCATTACTGGTATTCCGGTTTAAGATATTGTTACCGATAAGAAGCATGTCTCCCTTAATATTTTGATCAAATCTGGGTTCAAATTCTTCAAAATTGGTATCCTGTGCAGCACCGTTAAAAAACATGAGGGAAAGCACAATTAAAATTATAGTATGTAAGTAGTTAGGTGTTTTCATACTTGTAGGTTTATTAATTTGGGGTGAAATTTGTATTTACAGTTAATGTCGTTTGTTGTCCATTATCCAGATTTGTTTGGTATACTTTCCATATACATCAGAATAATAACATTCCAAGGCTTTTTTCCATGTCGAAAAACGATATAAATAAACGTAGTTATAGCCGTTCTTTGGGTTAATAAATGATTGGGGGCTCAATCCTTTATTTTGTAGGGTTACCATAAATTTTTCAGCATTATCTTTTTGGGAAAAAACATTTGTAATTATATAGTACCCTTCTTCTATGGAAGGAATATCTACTTCACGTCTGTCGTATGTAGTTTTTTTATCTTTTCTCTTGGTTTTTATTCCAGTAGTATTGGCGGTCTCACTGGTTTTCTGAGTACTGGTTTCGGATATTTTTTTAGATGATTTTTCATTAGTAGGGTTTTGGTTGGTTAATGGTTTATTCTTTTTCTTGTTAGAGTTTTTGGTTTCTTTTGGTTCACTTTTATTAGCTATTTCTGAACTGCTATTTTTTACTATATCGGTTTTTGGGGTATTTGAAGACATGTTTTCTTCTGAAGCTATATCATTATTGTCCTTTGGTGAGATGGATTCAGGATTATCCACATGAATGATGTAAAGCCCCTTTTCAGCTCCATTTGCATACCGTACGTTATAAGATCGTACGGCATCGGGTAGTAAATCAAAACGTTCAATAGAAACAAAATCGCTTTTAGTTAATGAGTCTACTGGTTTTTGTACTAAATAATAACCGTTTTCAGCGTGTTTTAAATCTTCAGCAGTTTTAGGCATTGAAATTTTATTATCAATCGGATTTGCCGAACGCAGTACAATGGTTTCAATCTCATCACTTTTTATAGTATTAAATTGATTTTCGCGTTGTGCGTATAGCTTTAAATTTCTTATTTGTTCTTCTAATTGAGATTTTCGCCCTCCCATTACTGTATCCTCTCGCTCTAACAACTTAAGGAGGTATTCGTTTTCATGGTCTAATTCTAACTTAAGACGTGCTATACGGTTCATTCTATTACGGCGTTCACGCTCCAACCTGTTGCTTCTTCCAAGTAGCTCATTTTGTGAAGTAGTATTATAAGCAATGGCTTGAGGAATATCTCCGTCGGTTTCAGAATATGTAGTAGTTGTGCTTCTATAGGTGCCACTCTTACCATCTCTTTCGGTAATACTCATGGTATTGGCATCGAGTCTTTTTTTCAGTCTTCTTTTTACAAAAGCATCTTTAAATATTCCTGCGCTTCTTTTTTCGCCAATAGCAAACACTAGATTAAGCTCGTGTGTAGGTCCTAAATTTACAAGGCCCTCCTTTATCGTGCGCTCATAAGTATAGCCGATAGAAAGACGTTTGCTAAGGTGAATGCCAAAACCTGCCCCTACACCATAATAATCGTCTAGTCCAACTTTTAGCCATCCCATACTAGGGAAATCGACAAGAACAGATCCGCCAAGACCAATTCCAAAAGACTCTGTTAATTGGCCATTAACCGCTAAACGAAGTTTGGTACTTTCAAAAAGACCCACGCCAGCGTTAAAATTATGTGTGTACATTAACTGAGAAGAATAACTTCTGTCAATATATTCTGAAGCTAACTCGTTTGTTTTAAAGTTGTAATCCACTAAATTCTCAGCAAATATTCCTAAATCTAAATTTTTATATGAAATGTTTAAACCTGGTTTTATGGCCATTAATGAAGTGTTTTCAAAGCCTAACAATAAGGGGTCGTCTTCAGCAGTTATGGTTCTGTTATTATCAACGCCACTATTGTAGTACGCAAGATTAAAACCTAATGTTAGGTTGACATCTTCAAGTAAACGAATGTTGTATGCGTAGTTTCCTATGGCGCCAAAACTTGTAATAACACCAAGATTTTGTTGGTACACACCGATACCCATTCCGGTGTTTTCTCCAAACCTACCAGAGTAGCTCAAAAGATATGCGCGCGGAGAATCTTTAAATTGAATCCATTGATTTCTATGGTATATAGAGATAAATGTATTTTCTTCTTCTACAAATGAATAGGTTGGGTTTTGTAAAAACCGGTTAAACTTAATGTTGTTTTGTGAAGGAACGCTAAAACTCAACACAGGAGTTTCCTGTGCTTTTAACGTGTTAAAAGCAATTAAAAATAAAAATGCGGTAAGAAATAAAAAGTAGTTTTTTACCATGTAGTTATTTAATAATTGTTATTGATCCTTTTTGGGTTATTTCATTATCCTCTAATATGGTATAATAGTAAACCGATTGTTTTGGGGAAATCTCAAACGAGCTTTCCGGCCAAGTATTCATATAATTTTGATCACGAAATATTACAGTACCATTAGGTCCATAAATTATTACTTCAATATTTTCTTTACCTACATATTTGTTAGGTAAGCCCCAAGTGTCATTAATTCCATCTCCATTGAGCGTAACTACATTTGGTATGGCAACTGCTTTGTTTTCTATTTCGGTTACTAGTATTTCTTTAGCTACTTCACAAGATCCTACTAAAGCGATTAAATAATAGGTTCCGGGTGCTGAAATTTCTACTTCTGCAGAATTGCTAACCACTTCATCATTAAAATACCATGTATATGAATCAGCTCCACTAGCTGTAACTGTTAGCGATGTGTTTTCTAGTAAATCAATTTCAGTAGGGTAGTCTAACGTAACGACGCTACTATCTAAGGTGGTAATTGTTTCGGTGTTTGATGTAATATCGCACCCTTCAAAAGAAACAATTAAAAAATAGCTGCCTTCTTCGGTAACTACCAATTCCGGGGTTGTACTCAATATGTCATCACTATCACTTGAATACCATTTATAATTATATGCAGGATTTGTGGTATTTGATGTCAGCAGTACTTCGGAATTAGATTCACATAAAATCCCTTCAGAAGAAATAGTAACGGAATTAATAAATGCTAAGAAAACATCTAATGTGTTTGAGGAAACCATACCAAAATCTGGTATGTCTATTTCTAAATGATACGCGCCATTATCCCTATAATCTGAAACGGCTAGAGTTAATTCCGTGGCTCCTGCAATACTAACACCATCTTTATACCACTGTAAGTCATATCGATAGGGATTGTTTGTTAAATCAATCGGGCCATTTTCAGTTTCGGCTACAAATTCTTTTATAGAAAGTGTTGTTTGTGTACTACTACATTCTTGATAAGTAGCATCCGGTTGAATTACTAAAGTAAAGTCATCTGGGTATGTTATATTGAAAGTCAATTCTCTTTCTAAAATGCAACCGATTGTTTGGGTAACGATAACCTTATAGACACCCGCAGTGTTAATTGTAATTTCGGCGGTGTTTTCATTGGGGATAAGAGTTTCGTTTTTATACCATTGATAAGCTGGTTGTAGCGCATTAGAGGTTACAGATAGGCTGTATGCATCACCAGGTATCAAAACATTTGAAAGTGGCATTTCGGTTTCTAAGGATATAGAAGACTCTTCAATTGTTAGCGTATTCGAATCTTTTGTGCAATTACCGGTATCGATTGTTAACATGTAACTCCCTTCAGTAGTCACCGTAATAGAGCTTTGATTGTTCGTTTCAATTAAAGAACCGTTTTTATACCAAGAGTAGGAGTAAGAAGAATTAACAATATTACTATTAATAACTACTTGTGGGTCATTTTCACATAATAACCCGTTTGATGTTATTAATAGAGGCGTGTTTAAATCTAAGTTTACCGTAATTTCATTTGATTGTATCGTCCCAAAATCTAGAATATCCACCTCTAATTTGTATACTCCATTCTGTGAAGAGTCATCTAAAACGATGGATGCATTATTTTCATTGGCAATGGCTACATCATCTTTGTACCATTGCAAACTGTATGAAATATTAGGATTGTTTAATACATCTATAGTTCCATTAGGGGTAACAGCTTCAAAAGTGGCTAAGTTTACTTGTAAGCTTTCACTTGTGCATTCGTTATAACCAGCCTCTTCGCTAATTGTAATAATATAATCTGTAGGGGCATCAAACTGAAATGTTTTTTCTGCTTCTACAATACAATCTTGATTTTGTGTTACGACGAGTTTATAAGCACCCGGTTCAGAAATTGTTATAGAAGCGCTTTCTTCTCCTGGAATAATCACATTATTTTTATACCATGTAAAACTAGGTTGAAGTGCATTTGTAGTTGTATTTATTGTTTTAGTTTCTCCTGGAAAAATAATATTAAAGTCTGGAGTTAAACTAGTTATTGAAACATCTCCATACGTTAAGGTTAATTCGTTAGAGTTGTATGAACAGTTTCCAGATTCTACAGTTAAAGTGTAGCTTCCTTCTTCTGTTGCCGTAAAAGTATCAGCAGTAGCACCCGTTATAGCATTTCCATCTTTAAACCATTGATAAGCATAGTTACTCCCTGAAACAGTCGCTGCCAGCAAAGTAGATTCACCAGGACATAAAGGAGTTTGGTTGCTTATTGTCAAAGTGTTTTCTAAACCTAAATCAATAGATAACGTATTTGAATCAACATCAGTAAAATCGGGTATGGTTACACGCAGCGAGTACTCTCCATTTTCTGAAGCATTGGCAACATTGTAAGATGTATTTGTAGCACCATTTATAGGAGTAGTATTTTTAAGCCATTGATAAGAATATCCATAGGTATTATTTAGAAGGTCAACATTTTCAGTATTGGTTTGTGCATAAAATTCTGTAATGCTAAGTTGAGTAGTTATGCTAGTACAAGAGTCGTAACCAGAGGATGGGCTGATGACCATAGTAAACCCTAACGGATACTCTAATGTGAAAGTAAGCTCTCCTTCAATAGTACAGTTAGAAGTTTGGGTCACAACCACTTTGTAAATCCCTTCTTGGGTAGCATGGTATGTATCGCTCGTGGCTCCGTTTATAGCGGTTTCATTTTTATACCATTGGTAAGTGGGTTGTAAGGCATTTGTAGTAACATTTAACTCTTTAGTTTCTCCGGGTATAATAATATCGTTAGTAGGATCTGAACTGGTAACAGTAACGGCTCCATATTCTAACGACAACGTATTAGATTGTATGGTACAAGTTCCGCTATTGACTTCTAAAAAGTAGATACCCTCATTCGAAACCGTGTACGTTGCTGCAGTAGCTCCGGTAATAGGATTTCCGTCTTTAAACCATTGGTAGTTATACGATGGATTACTAATATCGCTAGTTAAGTTTGTTGTTTGTCCTTCACAAAACGGACCTTGATTGTTGATTGTAACACTGCCTATTCCTAAGTTAATGTCTAGGTTGTTTGAAGAGATTGTTCCGAAACTTGGAATAGTTATGTCTAAACTATAGTCGCCATTTTCAGATGCGCTGGCCACACTATATGTGGTATTTGTAGCTCCGGAAATGACTGTGTTATTTTTAAACCACTGATAATTATAATTTAAAGTTGTGCCTAATAAATCACGCGTTTCAATAGTTGAAACAGCTTCAAATTGAGTTATGGTTAATTCGGTACTAGTACTAGTACATTCATTATAAGGAGGAGTTGCATCTATACTTAGATTGAAACTATCTGGGAAAATAATAGTTACACTGGCTTCTTTTTCAATAGTACAAGGCGCAGATTGTGAAATAACAATTTTGTAAGTTCCAGGTTCTGTGATATTTATTGATAATTGGTTTTCTCCTGAAATAGAAGTGCCATTTTTAAACCATTGTGCTGTATAAGTTTCAGCTGTCGTCGAAGCATTAATGGTTATGGTTTCACCTGGTACTAGCATTTGATCCTGACCATTATCTAATGTTAGTTGATAATCATCGACGTCCAACGCAATCGTATTTGAAAAAAAGGAACAGCCAAAATCATCTATTTCAACAAAATAATTGCCTTCATCAATAGCTGTGTAAGTTGGGTTGTTCGAATTTGCTATAGGTTGCCCATCTTTATACCAAGTATATGTATAACTAGAAGATTGGGTGTCGCTAGAAAGCACCTTTCCTTCTGGTAAACAAATAGTGGTTTCACCGTCATTAGTAGTTATATTTGGGTTAAGAGATGCGGCGACATCTACATTAACAATATTGGAATAGGAGAAAAAGCTGCCTACACACGAGCCGTAATCTACTTCGCAATAATAACCGCCTGGCTCCGAAACTTCTAGAGACGGCCCTTTTTCATTGGGTATTTTCACAAGGTTTTTATACCAAGTATAGGTTAGGAAAGGATAAAATACAGGAGAGGCTGGGGTCCCTGTATCATCGATTTCCAGTAAATAGGTTTCTCCTTCACATAAGTTAACCTCACTATTATAATTATTGATGGAATACGGCTGATTATGAATTGCATAATAAGCTGAAAAATAATCACTAGGCTCGCTAATTTGCACCGGATCTGTACTTCTTATTCGTATTCTATAATTTTCACCCCCAGTTTCATTGGGCAAAGCGAAATTTGAAGATACTGGTGATGAGGTGTTTGTTAATGTGGCAACAGTTATAGGCGAATTAAAATTTCCAGAAGGATCTGATAATTCAACAATAAACTCATTATTAGTGCCTAAATTTTGAGAAGGATAGAAAGAGAAAGTAAAACCATATGTGTTAAATCCTTGCGAAGCACAAGCTTGTGAAAAGTCTAAGTTAGGTTTTAAAATGGTAATTTGTGAATAGGCAGAAACTCCTACAAAAAAGATGTTTAAGTAGGTGAAAACAATTAATAGGGGAGTATATTTATTATTTTTAGTTTTCATTTTTAATTAAAAACTCATTAAGCTAAGCCACTAATTTCTTTCAGATAACTTGTAATAGGAAAAACCAACCATATTTTTTTAGCTGAATTTTAACATTAAAGATCAAATCTAAAAAAAAAACGCTTTTTAACGGCAAAAAGAGTATTTAATCGATGAAATGCATAGTTAAATATTTTAGAATTAGGTTTTTTATAAATTTTTAGTACGTAATTATCCTGTAAACAGCTGGTTAAAGGAGCTTTATTCTTCCCTGTTTAGAAAAAAATAAAAATTTTAAAAAGTGAGGTAAATAAATTGGTTTTTAAATACTTAAATGCAGAAAATTAACAACATACCTCTCTCTTTATGAGAGGTTATAAGGAAAAATAGTGATATATTTTTTTAATAAAAATCTTAAAGAAGCATTTAGAGAAAGAGGGTATTTATAAATAAGTCTTATTTTAAATGTGAAATAGTAGTAACTTCTATGGTTTGTTTATTTCTGAACCCCTTGTAAAATCTTGTCTTGTAATTCTCTATCACCACTAGTATGAAGTATTGATACATCGCCAGTAGACTCTAAAATGGCGGCATGAACTTCGTTTAAATTAAACACATTGGCTTCGCGTAATTTAGCAATAAGATCATCTTCACCCATATTGGTCGCTGCCAGGTTTTTATACATTATTTGACCATCTTGTATGAGTAAGATGGGGGTGTTGGTTGCTATTTTTTTAAAACGATCTGATTTCCGAATTAGTAAAGCAAATAACGATTGAAAAGCAATGATGCCTCCCAAGGCAATGGCTCCTTTTACCAGCGACTGGTCACTATTAAGCACAATAGAAGCAAGGATGGACCCGATGGCAATTGTAGAAGCAAAATCAAAACTAGACATTTTAGCAAACGTTCGTAAACCAGAAATGCGAGTAATAATGATAATACACGTAAAAATAAAAAGTATTGAGATAACGACTTTTCCTAATACGGCAGGTGTTACGGTGATCCAGTTTTCCATGAGTAATTGATTTTTCTTATATCTTAAAGATATGAGTTTGGGTTGGTCTTATGAGTGGGATTAGAAAAATTATAACAGTTTTTATAAGAGAAAAGACATGTTGTAATTATGCGGTAAAATCAAGTTGGGTTGTTCCAATGTAAGGCTTCTTATTACATTGGATTTCTTGCTAGGGCTACTCGATTAAAATCAGATTATTGCTCTTAAAAACAGAAAAACCCGTTCGATTGAACGGGTTTTAGCGTAAAAAGGTGACCTGACTGGGGCTCGAACCCAGGACCCTCTCCTTAAAAGGGAGATGCTCTACCAACTGAGCTATCAGGTCATTACTAACTTTAAAATATCAATTTTAAAGTGCCGTTACAATTGCTTGCGTTGGCGGGTGCAAATATACTATCATTTATTCTATATTTCCAAAAGAATTTCAATTAAATTTGAAGGAAATTACAAAGCCTTTGAGAATCAATAAAAACCGAAATTAATTTTATGAAAATTGTACTAATTGGCTACATGGGAAGTGGTAAATCTGTCATTGGAAAAGCAATTTCTGACAAGTTGAAATATCTTTTTAAAGATTTAGATTCTGAAATTGAAAAAAATGAAAAGAAGAATATTGCAGCTATTTTTTCTGAAAAAGGTGAAATTTATTTTAGAAAGCAAGAGAATGCTGTTTTACGAAGCTTACTTTCTAAGAAAGATAACATGGTAGTTGCTACTGGTGGGGGCACTCCCTGCTACGGAACAATTATGGAGTACCTAACTGAAACGGAAAATGTGGTTACTGTGTATCTAAAAGCTTCTTTAGTTACATTGACAGAACGCCTTTTTTCAGAAAAAGAAAAACGACCGTTAATTTCGCATTTAGACACAAAAGAATCGCTTCAGGATTTTATTAGAAAACACCTTTTTGAAAGATCTTACATATATAATCAAGCTGATATTATTGTTTCTGTAGATGAAAAAAAAGTTGACGAAATTGTTGAAGAATTAGTTTTAAAACTATTCTAAAATAGCGCGATCATTATTTTTTTCAAAAATGACAGCTATATTTTCATTTATGGAAGTAGAAAGGGAAATACCTTTAAAGTCAGCTTTCACAGGATATTTTTTATGATTCCTATCGACTAAAACGGCTGTTTTAAATTGCTTAAGTGGCACTTCAAGAAAATACTTTACGCCATAGATAAGCGTAGTTCCGGAGTGTAGTACATCGTCAACCAACAATAAGGATTTGTTTTTATATTCCTCTTTAGGTAAGGAAGTTGTAATAGGAGCTGTAGGTTTCTTTTTATTAATGGTAACTTCACAAAGGGTAACTTGTATGGGAGAAATTTTTTCGACGGCACTTTTTAGTTTTTTAGCAAGTGTAAAACCATTGCTCTGTATTCCTGCAATAACTACTTCTTTTTCATCCACATTTGTTTCATAGACTTGGTAGGCTATCCTTTTTATTTTATGCTCAATTTGTTTTTTATTGAGAATAACAGTGTGTTCTTGCATATAAAAATATCTTTACTTCAAATATAGTAAAAGCCAAGTGTATTATTCTTCTTGGGCATCAGTAAAATCTTCTAAATCTCTTCGGTCTTTTTTTGTCGGTCTACCACTCCCTTTTTGGCGGTAATATTTTTTTGAATATTGAAGCATATCCTGCCCCTCAAATGCTTCTTTTGGTGTGGTGTCTTTACGGTACATATCTACCAATTTGGCACCAAGTCTACTTTTAGGGAGGTCCAAAACTTCTAATGTATAATTAATCTGATTTTTACGTACACCAATTTTATCAGTAGGGAATACGTCTCTTGAAGGTTTTACAACATCGCCATTAACTTTTATAGCGCCTTTTTTACATGCCCTAGTAGCAATACTTCGGGTCTTATAATAACGTACGCTCCACAAATATTTATCCACTCTCATAATACTGTTCAAAAATCTACGTTAATTGATACTACAAAAATAACGGAAAATTGTATCTTTCCGCCCCGAAAAAAATGATAATGAAAAAATACAATTTTATACTAGTTACAGCCATTTTGTGTGGCACTTTATTAACGTCTTGTAAAAAAGATGATGATGGTGGTGGGAGCAATGTAACTCCTCCGCGAGATAGAGGAGAAGAAGCTATTGCGGCAGAAGCTGAAATAATCGCTTACTTAGAAACTCATTTTTATAACTACGAAGAGTTTAATGCACCATCTGAAGATTTTGATTATAGAATTAAATTTGATACCATCGCAGGTGATAACGCAAATAAAACACCACTATTTGATCAGGTGGAATCGAAAACTGTACAGGATCGTGTTGATGAGGATGTAACATATACGTTATATTATTTAAATGTAAGACAAGGCGGGGGGGATTCTCCAAATTTTCCAGATTTAGTAGTAAATTCTTATGAAGGAAAAAAAATAAGAGATAATAAAGTTTTTGATGGCTCGGTATCTCCGGTTAAGTTTGATTTAACACAGATTATAAATGGTCTACAAGATGTAATGATAGAGTTTAATGGAGCAGATCCAGACTTAACAGTACAAAACCCCGATGGGACTCTTACTTTTAAAGACTTTGGAATAGGAGCAGCATTTATTCCAAGTGGTTTAGGGTATTTTAGCAACCCACCAACAGCGTCAGGGATTCAATTATACGATCAACTAATTTTTACCTTTCAATTATATGATGTAGAAACTGGTGATCAAGATGGAGATGGTATTATTTCAATCTTAGAGGATTTAAATAACAATGGAATAGAAGAAGATGATGACACCGATGGAGATGGTGCTCCAAATTATATAGATGGTGATGATGATGGTGATGGAGTTCCTACTAGTGTTGAAGTGGAATTTGATGCTGAGGGAAATATCATTTTCATGGATAGTGATAATGATGGGATTCCAAATTATTTGGACTCGGATAGTTAATTTAAACTATACTACACAATTTACAAACTCCTTAATAACATTCGTTATTTAGGAGTTTTTTTTTTGATTGAACTATAACCCTACGCTCTTGTTATTTCGTTGCATTATTGTTAGTTTTGCGGCTTTATAAATTAATTTTATTATTTAATTTCTGTCTCTTATACACATCTGACGC
>CAJXPE010000018.1 GCA_913057965.1 uncultured Marixanthomonas sp.
TCTACACGTAAGGAGTCGTCGGCAGCGTCAGATGTGTATAAGAGACAGGATAATAGCTTTGCATTTTCATAATTTTAGTAAAACCCAATTATTATGGAAACTAGAGATGAAGTTTTATTACAGTTACGACCTGAAATCCCTTCGGTAACATTTAACGACCAAATGAGTGATGCAGAGTATTTTCAGAACAATACACTGCGCCCCATAGCGAAGCTTCAGAAAAACTTATTGTTAGCAGCCTTTAGAAATTACATTACAAAGCATAAAAATGTGTTCTATGACCTTTCAATTGAAAAAAGAATGGATTATATCGATAACGCCATACATAAAGATATGAAGTTTCGGAACTCTCTAAAAGGAATGATTATTGGCCAATTTACAATCCCAGAATATGAGGATTACATTAAAGATTCTTCTGCTTTAAATAAACGAATGATGAATATTGTAATAGAACGATTAAAGAGCAATGTGCAATTGCTAGAACCGGAATTTGCTTAATGCAATTTTTTATTTAATTAAAATCATCCTTTAATATGGAATTGGAATGGCCAGATTACGAAAAGTCTTTGGATAGCTTAAAATTTTCTGAAAAAGCAGAGAAATCGCTCAAAGAATTCAGTAATTGGATATTAGGTATTTCAATTGGACTTTGTTCTTTGCTATTGTTCAAGTCGATTGAATTCGATTTCAATATATATGAAAATGCATCTCTCTATTATAAATATTTATTGATTTACTCAATGATTACTGTTATAGCATGTGGTTTCAGCAAATTTTTAATTTTGGATAGAGAAACAAAATTAAATATAGGTTATGGAATTTTACAAAAACATTTGTTCGTTGATAAAAAGCACTTTACAGAGGAAGAGTTTATGATTCACTGGAATCAGATCTTAGATAATTGGACAAAAGAACATAATAGACTGAAGTTTGTTGCCCAATTTTCATATTTTGCTAGCATTTTGACACTCATCTTATTGCTTCTAGCAACTTTTATCGTGATTACATTAATTTAAAAAATAGGCACAGCACGACTAAAATTCTGTATCTACCTAACTCAAAAAGAGTTTAAGGTTTAGTAAAATACTCCTTATTCGAACCGCTTTTAATAAAGAATTCATCGTCCCTCAAAAAAAATATCTCTGAAAACTATTTTAATAAAAAAAGCCCTTCATTACTGAAGGGCTTTACTTTTATAACGAAATGAAGGCTTATTTACCGCTCATTTTGTCTTTTAATTCTTGAAGTTTAGAATTGGCATCACCTAGAGTCGTTTTAGAGTCATCGGCTTGTGCAGCTTGCTTTTTAGCAGCTTCTTTTACAATCTTAGCTTCTTCTTCTTTATGGATCACCATATGTGAAGCAACCACTTTCTTGAATTCTTTGTTGAACTCAATAATTTGGAATTCTGCTTCTTCACCTTTTTGAAGATCTGTTCCATCTTCTTTTTCTAAGTGACGTTTTGGAACAAATGCAGTGATATCTTCATTGAATTCAATCGTTGCGCCTTTATCAACTATTTCGTCAATTTTAGCAGTGTGCTTAGTACCTACATTAAACTCACCTTCGTACTTATCCCAAGGATTGTCTTCTGTTTGCTTATGACCTAAGCTCAACTTGCGTCCTTCAACATCTAATTCAAGAACTACTACATCTAATTTATCACCAATATTGGTAAATTCACTTGGATGCTTGATTTTCTTAGTCCAAGAAAGATCACTAATATAAATTAGTCCATCAATTCCTTCTTCTAATTCAACAAATACACCAAAGTTTGTAAAGTTACGTACAATACCTGTGTGTTTAGAACCTACAGGGTATTTGCTTGTAATATCAGTCCATGGGTCTGGCGTTAATTGCTTAATACCCAATGACATTTTACGATCTTCTTTGTCCATTGTTAGGATTTGAGCTTCAACCTCATCACCAACATTTACGAAATCTTGTGCGCTACGTAAGTGTGTAGACCAAGACATTTCGCTAACGTGGATTAATCCTTCAACGCCTTCGGCAACTTCAATAAATGCACCGTAATCTGCAATAACAACTACTTTACCTTTTACTTTATCACCTATTTTAAGCTCATCACCAAGGGCATCCCATGGGTGTGCTTTTAATTGCTTAAGACCTAATTGGATACGTGTTTTATCCTCATCAAAATCAAGGATTACAACGTTTAATTTCTGGTCAAGGTCAACAATCTCATTCGGGTGGTTGATACGAGACCAAGAAAGGTCTGTAATGTGTACCAATCCATCAACACCTCCAAGATCAACAAATACACCGTATGAAGTAATGTTTTTAACAACACCTTCCAGTACTTGTCCTTTTTCAAGCTGCCCAATGATTTCTTTTTTCTGTTCTTCGATATCCGCTTCGATAAGTGCTTTATGCGAAACAACAACGTTTTTAAATTCGTGGTTGATTTTCACAACTTTGAATTCCATTGTTTTTCCTACATATGCATCGTAATCACGGATAGGCTTCACATCTATTTGTGAACCTGGTAAAAACGCTTCAATACCGAATACGTCTACAATCATACCACCTTTAGTACGACATTTAACGTACCCATTAACGATAGTAGCATCATCATGAGCATCATTAACACGCTCCCAAGCTTTAATCGTTCTAGCCTTACGGTGAGAAAGAATTAATTGTCCTGTACTGTCTTCGCGTACATCGATCAATACTTCTACTTTGTCACCTACTTTAAGGTCTGGATTGTAACGAAACTCGTTTAAAGAGATAACCCCTTCACTTTTCGCATTGATATCGATAATAGCATCACGATCTGTAATATAAACTACTTCTCCTTCTACTACCTCATCATCTAAAGTGTCAACGAAGTTTTCAGTAACTAATTTTTCAAACTCTTCTAGTTTACCATCGTCGATTGGGTCAATACCCTCTTCGTAGTTGTGCCAGTTGAATTCTTCTAAAAATTGTTTAGGATCTCTTTGCTTTAAAGAAAGTTCTTCTTGAGGTTTTTGAGTTTCCTCAGTAGCTTTTTGTTCTGCAACAGCTACATCTTCTTGTTTTTCTGCAGCTTTTTCTTTTGCTGCGTCTTTGTTTGCTTTATCAGCCATTTAGTAAAATGTTTGTGAAATTCATTTTAAAAGATTCTGAATTTCAACAATTTGTATTCTGTGTTGTTACAAGAAGTTACCGCGACCATCCCACAGAAGGATTTAGATTACATTTTATCATTCCTTTTATTCTTGCCTCGTCGCTAAAAGGAGTGCAAAATTACTGTTTTTCTTTTGATAATCAAAGTGTTTTGAAAAGAAAGTGGTAGGTGTTGTACCTTCGATACTTTCCTCCTATCGTGGGGACACTCAGGCACTAATAAAATAGGATTTTTCCTGAGGTAAAATTGAAGAGTAATTAAACCCTTCCTGCTATTCGGTCTTTGGCAAGTTGTAAGATAATATGAAATTGATCTTCCAGATTCATTTCACTGTTGTCAATTTCAATCGCATCATCTGCTTTTCGTAAAGGAGAATCTTTCCGGGTTGTATCGATGTGGTCGCGCTCTTGTACGTTTTCCAGTACATCTGTATAAGTTACTTGATCACCACGTTCGGTAAGTTCGTTATAACGGCGTTTTGCGCGTTGTTCTGCGGAAGCATTCATAAAAATTTTTAATTCGGCTTCAGGCATTACAACAGTACCAATATCACGGCCATCCATAACCACACCTTTTGCAGCTCCCATTCGCTGTTGTTGTTCTACCAATTTTTTTCGTACTTCAGAAACAGTAGCAATTGGACTTACAAACTCTGAAACATGCAAGGTCCTTATTTCGTTTTCTACGTTTTTTCCGTTAAGAAATATTTCAGCTTTTGCAGTGGGAGTACTTTTCTTGAATTCTAAATGAATATCGGTCAATTTATCTATTAAACCAGCTCGATCAAAATTTTCTTCAGAAATAAAACCTTGCTTCATGGCATATAAAGTAACGGCACGGTACATGGCTCCCGTGTCAATATAAACGTACTCCAACCAATCTGCTAATTGTTTGGCAACTGTACTTTTTCCGGTAGATGAGTAGCCGTCTATGGCAATGGTAATTTTATGCATTATTGTAAATCGATATTTAATCCAAACGTACTGGTTGAAGCTGCTAAGCTATACTGAGCATAGGAATAACTTAATCGTAATTTATTAAGTTTTATGGAAAACCCGCCGCTTAATCCTGCAAAAGCACGTTGTTCTATAATGCGAAGCTCTTCTCCCCTACGTAAATTATACCCTAATCGAAGGTTAAAACCACCTTTGGGGAACAGTTCGATCCCCACAATCATATGTCGGAAGGCATTATCTATAAAATTAATCTTCTCCCCTGTTGAATTCCCTTCTAGATCGGTTTGATCTCGGTTGGGGTTCGCAAAAGCAATGTTCCAGCGTTGCATGTTTTCTAAAGTAAAATGCCACCGGATGGGTATATTTTTTAAGGTTTGTGATATTCCGAAAATTAACTCAAATGGCAATTTTTCGTAGGTTTCATTATAGGGTTTAATTTGTGTTCCCAAATTTCTAGCGACTCCAGTTACTCGCAAGTCCCAATCTTCGTACACATACATTATACCAATATCGGTCGCCACTCCAAAGGAGCTATACTGTTCTAATTTTGAGGATATAAATTTCACATTAGCACCTACGTAAAAATCAGTAAAAGCAATGTTACGGGCGTGCCCAAACGAAACAGCTACTTCGCCTCCGCTAAAACTGTTGGTAGCATTTCCTTGTTCATCATAACCATCAAACTTTCCATAATTAATATAGGTAACCCCTGCATTAATTACTTGTGTTCTACGATCCCAAGCATATGCATATGCTGCAGTGCCGTAATTTACATCACCAATATAGTTTGCATAGTTAAGGGAAAACTGATTATCCATCGCTGGATTAATGGCAGCAGGATTAAAAAGTGCTTGGGTAGGATCGTAATCGTAATTTGTTACTGTTTTCCCTCCCAAAGCCGCTTGACGTGGCGAATTAACTAGGTTTAAAAATTGATAGGTAGAACGCCCTCCTACTTGTGCCACAGCAGAAGTTGATAGTAAGATTGTAAATAATAAGAAGTAAACCTTTTGGTTCATGTACAGTAGTTACCTAATTTCTATACCTATTAACGACTGCAATATTAATTTATTTTTAAGCAGAATAAAAGGTTTTCAAATATAGATATAAAATACCCCTTGAAAAACCAATTGTTTTAATTGAATTTATCAAGGGGTAACTTTACTCTTACAAATTCTTAGCGTTCTTTACTTTCTGTTTTGTCAATGCTAAATGAAGCACGTCGCTCATATCTTTTACATAGTGAAATGTCAACCCTTTTAAATATTCTGGTTTAATTTCTTCTATATCGCGCTCATTCTCTTCACACAATAAGATTTCTTTAATATGAGCTCGTTTGGCAGCTAATATTTTTTCTTTGATTCCGCCAACGGGAAGCACTTTTCCTCGTAACGTAATTTCACCGGTCATTGCGATGCTTTTCTTCACCTTACGCTGTGTAAACAACGAAACCAAGGATGTTAACATCGTTATACCTGCACTTGGCCCATCTTTGGGCGTAGCACCTTCTGGTACGTGTACATGTACATTGTACTTTTCAAAAATATCTGGTGAGATACCCAGTTCTTCAGCATTAGATTTTATGTATTCTAACGCAATAGTTGCTGATTCTTTCATCACTTTCCCAAGGTTTCCAGTCATATTTAACTGTCCTTTTCCTTTAGAAAGTGTCGATTCAATAAACAATATGTCGCCACCTACACGCGTCCAAGCCAATCCGGTAACTACTCCTGCTACGTCGTTATTTTCGTACTTGTTTCGTTCTAGTTTTGGGCTTCCTAATGCGTCAACTACAATTTCATTGGTTACTTTTTTCTCATACTCTTCTTCCATTGCAATCTTCATTGCAGCGTAACGAACCATTTTAGCTATTTGCTTTTCTAAGCTACGCACACCACTTTCACGAGTGTATCCTTCTACTATTTTTTCTAATTGCTTTTTACCAATTTTAAGATCGTCTTTTGTAAGACCGTGTTCTTCCAATTGTTTTGGTAATAAGTGACGTTTTGCTATCTCTACTTTTTCTTCAACGGTATATCCAGTGACATTAATGATTTCCATACGGTCACGTAGCGCTGGTTGAATAGTACTTAAACTATTAGAAGTAGCGATAAACATTACTTTAGACAAATCGTACCCCAGTTCTAAGAAATTATCGTAAAAAGAATTGTTCTGCTCTGGGTCCAAAACTTCTAACATTGCCGAAGAAGGGTCTCCTTGACTTCCTACGGAAAGCTTGTCGATTTCATCTAACACAAAAACTGGATTACTAGTTTCTGCTTTTTTAATATTTTTAATAATACGCCCCGGCATTGCACCAATATAAGTTTTACGGTGTCCGCGTATTTCAGCTTCATCCCGTAAACCACCTAGCGACATTCTCACATATTCTCTGCCTAATGCTTCAGCGATGGATTTTCCTAAGGATGTTTTACCAACTCCTGGAGGTCCGTACAAACAAAGTATGGGCGATTTCATATCGTTCCGAAGTTTTAAAACGGCAAGGTATTCTATAATCCGTTTTTTAACATCGTCTAATCCGTAATGATCACGATCTAGAATTTTTCTTGCTCTTTTAAGGTCGAATTTATCGGTGCTGAATTCATTCCAAGGCAAGTCAAGCATTAAATCCAAATAATTGCTTTGAATGCTATATTCTGCAACCTGCGGATTCATACGCTGCAATTTGGTAATTTCTTTATCAAAATGCTCTTGTACTTCGTCACCCCATTTTTTTCCTTTCGCTTTTTCGCGCATTTCTTGTATCTCAGCTTCATTGGAATTTCCTCCCAATTCTTCCTGAATAGTCTTCATTTGCTGCTGAAGAAAATATTCACGCTGTTGCTGATTAATGTCGCTTTGCACTTTTGACTGAATGTCGTTGCGCAATGATAATTTCTGCAATTCAACATTCATGTACTTGAGCGTTTCCATAGCGCGCTCTTTAAGATCGTTCATTTCAAGTAAACTCTGTTTCTCTTTTACTGAAATGTTCAAGTTTGAAGAAACGAAGTTGATTAAAAACGAATTACTTTCAATGTTTTTAATGGCAAAAGCCGCTTCCGAAGGAATATTTGGACTTCCTTTTATAATTTCAAGAGCAATCTCTTTAATAGAATCGATAATCGCAGAAAACTCTTCACTTTCATTAGCAGGTTTCGCTTCTTTAACTTCCCGAATGGTAGCCGTCATATACGGTTCGGTAGTAATTACTTCGGTAGTTTCAAAACGTTTTTTACCTTGAATGATTACGGTTGTATTTCCGTCAGGCATTTTTAAAACTCGAAGAATCTTTGCGACGGTACCAACGGTATTTATTTCGTTTAAACTAGGATCTTCTACTTCTTCATCTTTTTGCGAAACGACTCCAATGGTTTTGCTTCCTTTATTGGTTTCGTTTATCAATTTAATCGATTTATCGCGTCCCGCAGTAATAGGAACTACTACTCCAGGGAATAATACCGTATTTCGAAGCGGAAGAATGGGAAGTATTTCCGGCAATTCTTCTTTATTCATTGCATCTTCGTCTTCAGCCGTCATTAAAGGGATTAACTCGGCATCTTGCTCTAATTCTTGCAATGACAAACTGTCTAATGTTTTAACTTTTGAATGGGCCATATAGTATTTTAAGACATTGTGTCACTTAAAAAAGTGCACAATAGCTGTTTTTAAATAATTATCTGTATAATTTTTATTGAAAACCAAGTGCTTAGCGTTAAGCCTATCGGTCTCTAAACAGTAATATTCAATAGTTATGCCAATTACATCATTTTCTGTTGAGTTACTCTTTTTTAAAAATTTTTTTGCTTCAACTGTAACATGTTGAAACAATAGCTATCTTTAAATTAAACAAGATTGTTTTTGACATTGACCGACCAACATATTGACTCATTACTAGTTCTTTGTAAAAAAGGAAACCATTTAGCTCAACTAGAAGTGTACAACCGTTATCAGCGTGCTATGTATAATGTGGCTGTTCGTATTGTAAAAGATACTGCAGAAGCTGAAGATATTATGCAAGAATCGTTTATTACTGCTTTTAGCAAGCTGGACACGTTTAAAGGAACAGCAACATTTGGAGCTTGGCTAAAACGGATTGTGGTTAATAATAGTATTTCACAATATAAAAAACAACAACGATTTGTTGATGTACCAGATGAAGCAATAACTGAAACGGTAGAAGCAACTTCTGGAATTACAGAAGACGATTATACCAAAGAAAAGGCTTCTGCTATACTAAGTTGTATGGGTAATTTACACAGTAGTTACCAACAAGTACTAACGCTCCATTTAATTGAAGGGTACGATTATGAAGAAATATGTGAAATACTTGATATTACCTATGCTAATTGCAGAACATTGGTGTCACGAGCCAAAGAAAGCTTACGGAAAAAATTAAAAATAGCGTCATGAAGAAAGATGATATAGATACTCTATTTGAACAAAACAGAACTGATTTTGACGTACACGATACGCCACAAGGACATCAAAAAAGGTTTTTAGCGAAGCTGAACGCAAAGACGGAAGCAGAAAAAAATGTTTCAAAAGAAAAACAAACTGAGAAAGGAAACTGGTGGAAACCAATAAGCATTGCTGCTACCATTGCTGTTTTAATAGCTATCGAATTTTTATTTCAGAATAATGAAGCAAAAGCTAGTGATCTAGCTAGTGTTTCCCCAGAAATGCAAAAAACACAGTCGTTTTTTACTACCGCTATTAATAAAGAGTTAAAAACTTTAAAAAGCTTTGATACTCCCGAAAGTAAAGAATTGGTCAATGATGCCTTACAACAAATAGATATCCTTGAAAAAGAATACGAAACACTTAAAACCGATCTCGCCAAAAGTGGAAATGACAAGCGAGTAATTTATGCGATGATTACTAATTTCCAAAACAGGATCGATCTTTTGGAAAACGTAATCAAAACTATTGAAGAAATTAAAACACTTAAAGCAAATAGAAATGAAACTACAATTTAAAGCACTATTTTTTCTTTTATTGCTGCCTGCTTTGGCAATGGCTACCAATGAAAAGATAAAAGGAAAGTACACCAAAGAAAAAACCGTAAAAAAGGAGTTTACTGTAAACTCCGGCGCCGGACTCCACGTAACAAATAGTTATGGAAACATAGACATTGTAACCTGGACCGAAAACCGTACCGTTATTGAAGTTACCATTAAAACTAATGGCGATAACGAAGAAAAAGTACGGGAACGACTTAAAGAAATCAATATCGATTTTAGCGGAAATGGTTCGTTAGTCACTGCCGAAACCATTTTTAACGAAAAAAAATCCGGTTGGAGCTGGTGGGGCAACAATAGCAAAAATAACGTTTCAGTAGAAGTTAATTATTCTATTAAACTACCTATCACTAACACTGTAAATTTAAACAATGACTACGGCGCTATCCATATTAATAAACTAAAAGGCAACGCTAAAATAAGCTGTGATTACGGACAGTTAATCATTGGTGAACTTCTTGCCGATGATAATTATCTCACTTTTGATTATACAGATAAATCTACTATTGGTTATATGAAAAGCGGACGTATTAAGGCAGATTATTCAGGATTCACTTTAGAAAAAACAGAACGTTTAGAATTAACTGCAGATTATACAAGGTCTGAAATTTTAGAAGCTCAAAGCATTAACTATAATTGCGATTACGGCAAAGTAATTATAGGTAAAGCAAAAGAAGTAATAGGGAAAGGTGATTATGTAAATAATCAAATAGGAACCATTACAAGCTCAATAAACTTAAATGCAGGCTACGGCTCTATTAGAATAGACAATATCACTAATACGGCTAAAGATGTCACTATCAAAGCAGATTACACAGGTATTAAACTTGGGTTTGATAGCAATTATAATTTTGATTTTGTTGTAGACTTATCGTATGCTAGCTTAAAAGGCGAAGAAGATGTAACAGTTTTAAAATCTTCGAAAGATTATACTAATAGAAAATATAGCGGCTACCACGGGAAGCAAAATTCTGGAAATACCGTAAATATAAATTCCGATTATGGCGGGGTTACTTTTAATAAAAATTAAACCAAATAAACACATGAAAACACTAACAAAAACGATACTTGTTGTCTTCTTATTTTCAATCACAGTACAACAAGGAATAGCTCAAAACTGGAAAAACTCAAAGGTCAAGGGAAATGGCAATGTAACAACTAAAACAGTTTCCACAGACGATTACGATAACATACACGTCACCGGTTCGATGGATGTAACCTTAATTAGCGGAACAGAAGGTTCTATTACCGTTACAACCGATGAGAACATACACGAACATTTAGAAATCGTTACAAACGGAAACACCTTAACTATTTCAGTAAAAAAAGGACACTCTATCAGTACTAAAAAAGGAATTGATGTAACGGTTCCTTTTCAAGATCTTTCTGAAGTGGAGTTAGTTGGTTCTGGTGATATTACTGCTACTGCTACGATTAAAGCCAAAGGTTTTGAAACAAGTTTAACAGGTTCTGGCGATATTATTTTAGATGTAGAATCGAGTTCACTGGACGCTAAAATTACAGGTTCTGGCGATATGAAACTAAATGGAAAAGCTGATGATTTTGAATTAAAATTGAGCGGTAGTGGTGATTTTGATGGTAGAAGTTTTAAGACTGACAATGCCGAAGTATATGTTTCAGGGTCTGGAGATGCAATTATTTCAGTAAAAGAAAGTATAAAAGCAAGAGTACATGGTTCTGGCGATATTTCTTATAAAGGAAATCCTTCAAAAAGTGATACCAAAGTATTAGGAAGCGGGTCGATTAAATCAATGTAAAACTGACCGTTTTAAATCAAAATATTAATCCTAAAAAGATATTCTAACGATTCTTTTTAGGATTTTTTTTATTCTGAAACCTTCACTTTACGTGGTACACGGAATAACAACACAAGACCTACCACAAAAAACAAAATAAAGAAAAGTATTGCATGCCGAATGCTTCCTGTTAGTTGTGCTACAAAGCCGTAACTAAACATTCCGATTACAATCCCAATTTTCTCAGCAACATCGTAAAAACTAAAATAAGAGGCCGTATCAACCGCTCCTTCCGGTATTAACTTTGAATAAGTAGAGCGCGAAAGTGATTGCATTCCACCCATCACTAAGCCTACAAACCCAGCCGTAACGTAAAATTGTTCTGGTGTCGTTATGGAATAAGCGTATATACAAATGCAAATCCAAATAACATTCAATACAATCAAGGTGTTAATATTTCCAAATTTAGCAGAAGCTCTAGACGTTAAAAAAGCTCCTAAAACCGCCACTAACTGAATTAATAATATACTCACGATTAATCCGGTAGTAGCGTTTGTTTCACCCCAATCTAACTCTTCAATTCCAAAGTAGGTAGCCACCAACATAATAGTTTGTACTGCCATGCTATATACAAAGAAAGCGGCTAAGTATCTTTTTAAGCTTTTGTTTTCACTTAATTTATTCCAAATTTTCTTTAGTTCCTTAAATCCATTAAACAGTAGGTGTTTTGTAAATTTTTGCTTTTTGTTTCCCTTCGGAAGGTAATAATACGTGTATTGACTAAACCCAATCCACCATACTCCTGTCAACACAAATGATAACCGTGTAGGTAATCCTTCATCTTCAAATCCAAACGTATCATACATTAAAATCATGGCTAAACAAACACACAAAAGGATTACACTTCCAATATATCCTAAAGAGTACCCTTTAGCACTAATTTTATCTTGCTGTTCGGGAAAAGCTATATCTGGTAAATACGAATTATAAAATACCAAACTCGCCCAAAACCCAATTAATGCAAAAAAGTAACATAGCAACCCGAACCACAAGTATTCTAATGAAAACCAGTACAGTCCAATACAAGAAACGGCGCCGAGGTAACAGAAAAACTTCATAAACACTTTCTTATTCCCCACATAATCGGCCACACCACTCAGTAACGGACTTAAAATCGAAACCATTAAAAAAGCAGCTGCGGTAACGTAACTTATTAAGCTGTCATTATTAAAATCGAAGCCTAAAAAGGTCACAGTGTCATCCAATATTTTACCATTGTCATCTTTTGTCAATGTCAAAGCGCCATAAAATATGGGAAAAATAGCCGATGCAATTACTAAACTATATACAGAATTTGCCCAGTCATAAAAAGCCCAGGCGTGTAGCAGCTTTTTACTGCCTTTGGGTAGGTTAGCCATTCGATGTGTTTATTAAAAAATCCCGTTCTGATTTGTATCAAAACGGGACTAAATTACTTGAAATTATTCTTTTTAAAAACTTATTTCTTGAAAGAAGTAACTCCATACTTTCGGGCTTCCGCTTTAGCTCCAGCTGCCCAACTTTGTATATTTCGTATACGAGTATCGTTTGATGGGTGTGTACTCAAAATTTCTGGTGGAGCACCTCCTCCTTGTTGTTGCATGCGCATCCATAGGTCTGCGGCTACGCTAGGATCATATCCTGCAATGGCCATTAAGGTTAACCCTATTTTATCAGCTTCGGTCTCATTGCTTCGGCTAAAAGGAAGTAAAACCCCTACTTGAGTTCCTACACCATAATATTGATTAAACAATTGTTGATTTTCCGGATTTTTAGATAGAGCCAAGTTTCCTGCCACAGCTCCTAACTGCTGTAACTGTCCAGCACTCATACGTTGTTGTCCGTGATTGGCCAAGGCGTGTGCCACCTCATGTCCCATAACAGCCGCAACGCCTGCTTCATTTTGTGTAACGGGTAATATACCTGTATAGAATACAATTTTGCCTCCTGGCATACACCAAGCGTTTACTGCATCGTCTTGCACTAAATTATATTCCCAACGGTAATTTTTTAAGTATCCTGAATATCCATTGGCAGTTAAGTACCGTTCAGAAGCTCTGGCAATTTTTTGCCCTACTTTTTGTATCATTTGCGCATCAGCTGTTCCTTTAACAACTTTATGTTCATTTAAAAACTGATCATATTGTTGAAAGGCCATCGGTAATATTTGTGAATTTGGGACTAAAGCCAAGGTTTTTTTACCGGTAAAGGGATTGGTACTACAGGCTACTGCAGTTATAATTATGGCTAATAAGGAGAGTGTTTTTTTATATTTCATTGTATGTTGTTTTACTTTTCAAATTTAAAGTTAAAGATAAAACTATTGGTTTTTATTAAAATTTATATAAAAACTGGAATAGCTTTTGCTACTATAACTTCAAAAACAAACAAATTATGAAACAGATACTTTTATTTTTAGCGCTTTCGACCACTTTTTTATTTTCATCATGTGAAGGCGACCCAGGACCTCCAGGACCTCCAGGAGACGATTTTTTAGCACAGGTTTTTGAAGTTGATAATGTGAACTTTCAATATGATGCAGAATCGAATAGTTATATTTCAGACTTTATCAGTTTTCCACAAAACGTTGAGGTGTTTGAAAGCGATGTAGTATTAGCCTATCGTTATGAAGGAACTGTAGAACTTAATGATGGCACATTTACAGATGAATGGAGTCAACTTCCGCAAAATATATTCTATCAAGATGGTACAGGTGATATTTTTCAATATCTTTTTATCAATACTTTTGTCGATATTCGATTTTTAATTGAAGGAAATTTTGACTTAACAACGTTAGGTTCTAATTTTTTAGACGACCAAATATTTAGAGTTGCAATAGTCCCCGCCCAATTTGCTTCCGCAGATTTAACGATGGACGATATTATGAGCAATTCAGAAATTGAAGTCATTAATATTGAAAATTAAACAAAATAATTAATATGAAAAAGATCATTTTTTTAGTGTGTAGCTTAGTATTGATAAGTTGCAATTCCAAAGCACAGGATAAAAAAGAACAAAAGAAATACGAGGTTACTAAAACCGATGCCGAGTGGAAAGCCGAGCTTACCAATATGGAATACCAAGTGCTCCGCCACGCCGCTACCGAACGTCCCTTTTCTAGCGAATTAAACAGCAATAAAGAAAAAGGAACGTATGTATGCGCAGGCTGTGGAACACCTTTGTATAAAAGCGAAAACAAATTTAAAAGTGGAACCGGATGGCCAAGTTTTGATCGGTTTATTGAAGGAAACGTTGAATTTTCAACCGACAATAAATTAGGATATAGTCGTAACGAGGAGCATTGCGCTACCTGTGGCGGACATTTAGGGCACGTATTTAACGATGGGCCTCAAGAAACGACTGGAAAAAGACATTGTATTAATGGTGCTGCATTAGACTTTATACCTGCAAAAGATGAGCAATAAGAAATATCCCATACAAAAAACAGAAGCCGAATGGCGAGAAGAATTAGGTGATGAAAAATACAGAATTCTTCGGGAAGCCGGCACTGAACGTCCACATACCGGAAAATATAATGTTCACTTTGAAGATGGCACTTATAAATGTGGTGCTTGCAACACGCCCTTATTTAAAAGTGACAGTAAATTTGAAAGCAGTTGTGGGTGGCCTTCCTTTGACGAAGCCATAGACGGCGCCGTAGAATACGTACGTGATACGTCTTTAGGAATGATCCGTACCGAAATTTTATGTGCTAACTGCGGAAGTCATTTAGGGCATGTTTTTAACGACGGTCCTAGTGAAACTGGACAACGCTTTTGTGTAAATTCACTTTCGGTGGATTTTGATGAAAAATAACATTCTTTCCATGAATGAAGACGGCATTAGGTTCCAAAATATCAAAATTTGGAATTTGATGCCTCTTTTTTTAGCACGTACCCCTAACATTTTGTAAATTCGTAGCTTCAAAATAACGACATAAAACAACGAAATGAGTAAATACGACGTAATCGTTTTAGGAAGTGGTCCCGGTGGCTATGTTACCGCAATTAGGGCTTCACAATTAGGCTTAAAAACAGCTGTTATTGAAAAAGAAAACCTTGGGGGCGTTTGCCTTAACTGGGGTTGTATCCCAACCAAAGCGTTATTAAAAAGTGCACAGGTTTTTGATTATTTAAACCACGCCGAAGACTACGGTCTTACGGTAAAAGGTGCAGATAAAGACTTCGGAAAAGTAATTGAACGTAGCCGTGGTGTTGCCAACGGCATGAGCAAAGGTGTTCAGTTTTTGATGAAGAAGAACAAAATTGATGTTATTGATGGCTTCGGAAAACTAAAACCGGGTAAAAAGGTTGATGTTGACGGAAAAGAATATACAGCAGACCATATCATTATTGCAACAGGAGCACGTTCTCGGGAATTACCTAACCTGAAACAAGACGGTAAAAAAGTAATTGGTTACCGTGAAGCAATGTCTTTAGACAAACAACCTAAAAAAATGATTGTGGTGGGTAGTGGCGCCATTGGTGTTGAGTTTGCTCATTTTTATAATGCGATGGGCACCGAAGTTACGATTGTAGAGTTTTTACCAAATTTAGTTCCATTGGAAGATGAAGACGTTTCAAAACAGTTTGAAAAGTCCTTCAAAAAAGCTGGAATTAAGGTAATGACTAATTCTTCAGTAGAAAAAGTTGATACCTCTGGTAAAACGGTAAAAGCTACGGTAAAGACTAAAAAAGGTGAAGAAACACTTGAAGCAGACGTTGTACTTTCTGCAGTCGGGATCGCAGCGAATATTGAGAATATAGGATTAGAAGATGTGGGTATCGTTACTGATAAAGGTAAGATCATGGTAAATGATTATTACCAAACCAACATTCCTGGTTATTATGCTATTGGTGACTGCGTTCCTGGACAAGCGTTAGCACACGTTGCTTCAGCTGAAGGGATTACCTGTGTTGAAAAAATCGCAGGCATGAACGTAGAACCTATGGATTACGGAAACATTCCTGGTTGTACCTATGCAACTCCTGAAATTGCAAGTGTTGGTATGACAGAGAAACAAGCTAAAGAAGCTGGTTACGAGCTTAAAATTGGTAAGTTCCCGTTTTCGGCTAGTGGTAAAGCAAGTGCTGCCGGAACAAAAGATGGTTTCGTAAAAGTAATTTACGATGCTAAATACGGCGAATGGTTAGGTTGCCACATGATTGGCGCCGGTGTAACCGATATGATTGCTGAAGCCGTTCTAGGTAGAAAACTGGAAACTACAGGACACGAGGTTTTAAAAGCTGTGCACCCACACCCAACGATGAGTGAAGCGGTGATGGAAGCAACAGCTGCTGCGTATGACGAAGTGATCCATTTATAAGAATAAAAAAAATAGATAAGTAAAGAAAAGCGCTTCAATTAATGAAGCGCTTTTTTTATTTTGGAAGTAAATCGCAATACCAAAATTGCGTATCCCAACTTTTAGTGTCATCGGTAAAACAATCGTCATCATTGTCTTTTGAAGGCGAATAACCTTTTAACACCTTCTCTCCTATTCTAAATGAAATTGGATGGTTGAAAATAGGCCCATCGTACACAAACGTATGGAATTCTCCGTGTTCACCACAGGGATCGACAGAATCAGGTAAATCGTTTAAAAAAGACTCGTTTACTTCTTTTCCAACGAAAGACTCATCTAATAGTTTTGCATTCACACAAACGGTGATGGCTTTAAAACCGAGACTTAAAAACTCTTTCATTAATGTGGCAGTATCTTTTTTCCACAGCGGGAAAACAGTTTTTAGATCTACCGTTCCTAATTGTTCTTCTCTGTATTTTTTTAAATCTTCTAGAAAAATATCACCAAACGCAGCATGGGTAAATCCTTCTGACTTCAGTTGTTGCGTAGCTTCTTTCATTTTAGAGTTATACACTTTCATCGAGGTGTCTTTCGGCAAGTATATTTTCTGAAGCGGTAATCCCATGCTTTCAGCTTGAGCCTCCAAAAGCGTTTCTTGCAAACCATGCATGGAAACACGATTTACATCCTTATTTATGGTAGTAACTAATTTTGAAACGTGATAATCAGGGTTGTTTTTCAGAAAATAATATGCCAAAGCAGAATCTTTCCCAGAACTCCAATTTAAATAGGTTTGTTTCATTTTTTATCCGTCAAAAAGCTTTGTAACGCCAATTCGTAACTTTGTAAACCAAATCCTAAAACAATGCCTTGTGCATTTGGTGAAATGTAAGACTTGTGCCGAAAATCTTCCCTCGAAAAAGTATTGGAAATATGAACTTCAACAACAGGAGTTTCAATGGCTTTTACCGCATCGCCAATCCCTACGGAAGTATGCGTATAAGCGGCGGCATTTAAAATTATACCATCGTATTCGTATCCTGTTTCTTGCAGTTTATCAATCAACTCGCCTTCAATGTTGGATTGAAATTGTTCTAATTCTACCTCTTTGTATTTAAACTGAAGCTCCGTAAAAAAATCCTGAAACGATTGGTCGCCATACACATCGGTTTCGCGTTTGCCAAGTAGGTTTAGGTTGGGACCGTTGATGATAATTATTTTCATACTTCAAATATAGAAAATAAAAAAACGGAAGTAAATTACTTCCGTTTTTAAAATTTAAGGTCTTTAATCAATTAGTTAAAAAAGTATCCTACAGAAACACTTATGACTGAATTTTTAGCGTCTAAATCCATTCCTTCAATTTCTTCATAAACATTTGTGATGCCTATAACATATCGAGCTTGGAAAAATAAATTCATTGGTAAAATATATTGAGCTCCAATTCCGACACCAAAATCTATCGTTTGAATATCATCAATATCCTCTTTATCTCCATCAAAGTCAATCTTACTACTAATATTAAAACCAACTTGAGCTCCCCCTTGTAAACTAAATCCTTCAGCTAATTTAAAATCTGCCATAACAGGAACATTAATATAATCTAAGTTGACGGTTACATCTCCATCATCATCTCCAGAGAACCCTTGCGAAGAGTAAATAACTTCTGGTTGTATTGAAAACAACTCGGTTATACCGATATTTGCAACACCCCCAACATGAAAACTAGTACGACCGTCTATATCATCGACATCGTCTCCATTTAGAGAAGCAAAGTTAGCACCTGCTTTAGCGCCTAAACGCACTTCTTGAGCATTAATAGTAGTTAATCCAAATACTGATAAAGCAGCAAATAGTAGTAGTTTTTTCATAATAAAAATTGTTTTTTTGGTTAGTTAATACTATAAATATACTAAAAAATCAACATATTATAAAAATAACACTTTAGCAATCAATCAATTATAACTATAAATAAAAAAGTAGGAGCTATTAACTCCTACTTTTCTTCTAATTAAATGTTTCACTTTTTAGAATGAAAATCCTGTCGAAACTGCAAATACAGCATTTTTAGCATCTACTTCAAACGGAACATCCTCGTTGTTTACGATATCGGTTAAACCAAAGTTATAACGAGCATTTAAAAATATCCCGTTATTAAATTGATAACCAGCTCCCACTCCTACGGAGAAGTCGATATCATTAAATAGATCTTCATCTAATTCTGTAGAACCTGAACCTTGATCGTCTGGATCACTATCAATTTCATTTTTTACATTGAAACCAATTTGTGGACCTGCCTCAGCATACAATCCTTCAATTAAATACACTTTAGCCATTACTGGTACATTAATGTAATCTAACTGAACTTCAACATCATCAGCGCCTTCATTACTTACTAGATCATATCCTTGCCCAGAATACAAAACTTCAGGTTGAATAGAAAAACGTTCGCTTACAGGAATTTCTGCAAATGCTCCTAAATGAAAACTGGTTCTACCTTCAGGATCATCAAAGGCATCAAAACCATCCCCTGATAGTGATGAGAAGTTTATACCTCCTTTAGCTCCTAATCTCACTTCTTGTGCTTGTGTTGCTGTAACACCTAATACTGTTAATACAGCAATAAAAAATACTTTTTTCATAGTTCTTGTTTTTAAATTTTAAACAAATCTAAAGTGAGGCCTACAAAAAAAGTATTAAAAAACTTATAAGCTTTTATTAAAGGCTCTTAAAGAAAACTGTAACCAAGTGATACTGTGTAAACACTATTTTTACCAAATTCAAATTCATCCTCTTCTCCAACATCCGTTAAACCAAAATTATACCTGCCTTCAATTCGAAGCCCCAATGGTAAGTCATATCCAAGCCCTACAACTCCTGATAGATCAAAGTCTTTAGTAGCAGCATCGTTAAAAATCTCTCCGAATAATGATTGAGAATTATCATCGACAATAAATCCAAATTGTGGCCCTGCCTGAATATTTAGCCCTTTAAAAACATAAAATTTAACAACCACAGGTACATTAACATAATTTAAATCAAAATCTTCACCTTCAAATTCAGCTCCTTGCTGTGAATATAATAAGTCGGCTTGAAAGCCTACATTATCATTAAATTTAGCTCCTACAAAAGCACCGGCAACAAAACCAGTACGATTGTCTAAATTTGAAGCATCGTTTAAAGTTGCAAAGTTCACCCCGGCCTTAATACCAAGGTCAAGACCTTGTGCCTGAGTAGTTGTTACGGTTACTAATGCCATAATGGCAAAAATTAGCTTTTTCATAGTATTTTTAAATTTTAAAGTTAGGTTTATAATCTATAACAAATAACGGGAAGACGGCTTTTTTATTTTTATAAGCTTTCTTAATTCCTTAATATAGCAGTATGAAATGGCAGCAAGCCCTACAAGATTATCAAGATTATCTTCGCATAGAACGTGGACTTTCTGCCAATTCTATTAAAAACTATTCATTAGACCTAAAAAAGCTTATAAAATGGCTTTCTGATGAAGATATTACTATTTCTCCCGTATCTATTTCAGAAGAAACCATTCAGCAATTTATTTACACCATTGCAAAAGAAATGCAACCGCAATCGCAAAGTCGTGTAATATCTGGATTGCGAGGCTTTTTCAACTATCTCGTTTTTGAAGAATACCGAAAAACCAATCCATTAGAGCTTATTGAAAGTCCGAAAATTGCCCGGAAACTGCCCGACACGCTTTCCACGGAAGAAATTGACAGTTTAATAGAAACCATCGATTTAGGGCATCCGCAAGGTGAACGCAATCGGGCGATACTGGAAACATTATATGCATGTGGGTTACGTGTTTCAGAATTAACTACTTTAAAAATATCCGATTTATTTTTTGATGAAGGGTTTATAAAAGTTTCCGGTAAAGGTGACAAAGAACGTTTTGTACCTATTGGCGGAAATACCATTAAATACATCAATATCTATAAAAACGAAGTACGTATTCATATCCCTATTCAACCTAAAGCAGAAGACACGCTATTTTTAAATAGAAGAGGGAATCCGCTCACGCGCGCGATGATTTTTACCATCGTAAAGCAATTAGCCGAAAAAGCAGGTATTCAAAAAAAAGTGAGTCCGCATACATTTAGACATTCATTTGCCACACATCTACTTGAAAATGGTGCCGATTTACGTTCCATTCAGCAAATGTTAGGTCACGAAAGTATTACCACGACCGAAATCTATACACACGTAGATACAACTCATCTTACTGAAGTAATTAATAAATTTCATCCTCGGAAATAGTAAAAAACGTATTAATTAACTCCTATTACAGGTTAAAAAAACGCTAAATACTTCTATCTGTTTTTTTGAAAAACCAGTGTTTCGTATCTTAAAGAAAAAGAAATTATTTATGAAAACACTCAAATTTGAAAATGGCGATACGATGCACGCCATAGGATTAGGAACTTGGAAAGCAACTGGAAACGACGTAAAAAAAGCAGTAAAAGAAGCTTTGTATGCTGGCTATAGACACATAGATACAGCTGCCGCATATGGAAATGAAGAAATAATAGGAGAAGCACTAACCGAAGTTTTTGCTGAAGGAAACATTTTAAGAGAAGATGTTTTTATTACTTCCAAACTTTGGAATGATGCTCATAAAGAAGGGTATGTAATCCCAGCCATTGAAGATTCATTAAAAAAGCTAAATTTAGATTATCTAGATCTATATTTAATACACTGGCCCGTTGCCCTTAAACCAGGAGTTAGTTTCCCTGAGAAACCATCAGACTTTCTTACTCCAGAAGAAGCTCCTGTTATAGAAACTTGGAAGCAGATGGAAGAAGCTAAAAAAACGGGGCACGCCAAACATATAGGAGTATCAAATTTCAGTAAAGAAAAACTAAAAGATTTAATTTCTAAAGCTGAAATAAAGCCTGAAATGAATCAAGTTGAGATGCACCCATATTTACAACAAGATGATCTGGTTGATTTCTGTAAGAGCGAAAACATTTTAATGACTGCCTATTCTCCATTAGGCTCTGGTGATCGAAGCGCTGCTATGAAAGGTGAAGATGAACCAAATTTGATGGAGATTAAAGAAATAAAAGAAATTGCACGGAAAAAGGGGGCTTCTACGGCTCAAGTATTGATTAACTGGCACAATCAACGTGGAACAGCTACCATCCCAAAATCTGCCAGTAAAGAGCATATTAAAGACAATTTTCAAGCTGCTAGCGTACAATTGGACGAAGGTGATTTAAAAACCATCAAAGGCTTGAACAAAAACTACCGATTTATAACCGGGAAGTTTTTTGAATGCCCAGAAAAAGGGTACGAAAATATATATAACGATTAATCAAGTTAGTTATAATACAAGAAAAGGCGTAGTTAACACTACGCCTTTTTTTTAATGAATTTGTTATTGCAAATTTTTATTTTGCCACGTTAACAGCTCTTGTTTCCCGTATTACAGTTACTTTCACTTGACCAGGATACGTCATATCTGTTTGAATTTTCTGTGAAATTTCAAAAGAAAGTTGCGATGCTCTATCGTCACTTACTTTTTCACTTTCTACCATGACACGTAATTCGCGTCCCGCTTGGATGGCATACGCCTTATTAACACCGTTAAACCCAAAAGCTATATCTTCTAAGTCTTTTAACCGTTGAATGTACGAATCTAATACTTGACGACGAGCGCCTGGACGGGCACCGCTAATAGCATCACAAACTTGAACAATTGGTGACAACAAGCTAGTCATTTCAATTTCATCGTGGTGCGCACCAATAGCGTTGCACACTTCTGGCTTTTCACCATATTTTTCAGCCCATTGCATTCCTAATATTGCGTGAGGCACTTCTGTTTCAGTTTCCGGTACTTTACCAATATCGTGTAATAATCCGGCGCGTTTTGCGAGTTTTGGGTTCAATCCTAATTCCGAAGCCATCACACCACATAATCTAGCAACTTCGCGGGAGTGGTGCAACAAGTTCTGACCATAAGAAGAACGGTATCGCATTCTACCAACCGCTTTAATTAACTCAGGGCTCAATCCGTGAATACCGAGATCGATTACAGTACGTTTACCTACTTCTAAAATTTCGTCTTCTATTTGCTTAGAGGTCTTTTTTACCACTTCTTCAATACGAGCTGGGTGAATACGACCATCGGTTACCAATTTATGTAAGGATAAACGTGCTACTTCCCTCCGTACAGAATCAAAACAAGAAAGAATAATCGCTTCAGGGGTATCATCTACTATAATCTCTACACCTGTAGCAGACTCTAGAGCTCTAATATTTCGACCTTCACGACCAATAATTCGCCCTTTTACATCATCACTTTCCAGATTGAACACGGATACGCAATTATCGATTGCTTCTTCGGTACCAATACGTTGAATGGTATTAATTACAATTTTTTTGGCTTCTTGTTGTGCCGTCATTTTAGCTTCCTCGATAGACGACTGCACATATTTCATAGCATCGGTCTTGGCTTCATCTTTAAGGCTTTCTACTAATTGTGCTTTCGCTTCATCTGCTGAAAGTGCAGAAATCACTTCTAATTGCTCTATTTGGCTCTTACGGAACTTTTCAACTTCATTTTGCTTCTTTTCTAAAAAGTCTAATCGCTCATCGTATTCCTTTTGTTTCTTTTCAATCTGTGAGTTTAATTTTTTAGTTTTTGCCAACTCGCTAGAAACTTGTGACTCCTTATCTTTTGTACGCTTTTCGGCTTCAGACATTTTTGATTCGCGCTTATTGATCACTTTTTCATGTTCAGATTTAAGCTCGATAAATTTTTCCTTGGCCTGTAATATTTTATCTTTTTTAATTGACTCAGCTTCAGTTTTGGCTTCTTTTAATACAGAAGCTGCGTTTTTCTTTGCTGATTTTATGAGTTGGGAAGCGTTATTTCGCTCTATTAACTTGGCTATTAAAAAGCCAATTGCTAAAGCGACAATTCCCACTATTATTGGGGTAACCATATTGTCCATAATTATAAACTTTATATATAAAAAAAGCCTGCACTAATGTGTTTTGAATAAACTCCTAAAGTAAAGTTTAGGGCTAACAAACTGGTCAAACATCCGCTCAAAGACGGCTCGTTTTTGCAGCTTCAACTCACCCTTCTTATAAGAATTCGTGTTGAGTTTACCAAAAAGATATTAATGCAGGCAGTAACCTTTGTTATGTAAAGAACGTTTATGACAAGTGCTCTTGCAGTAATTGGTTTAAAGCTTCTAGCTTGTCTTCCGTTTCCTGCTTGTCATTTGTTTTATCTATCTGTTTTTGCTCTACCTGAGCGGCAAATTGTAAGGCACACATGGCCAGTACATCTTGCTTGTCCCTCACGGCATAGCTTTTTTCAAACCGTTTAATCATTTCTTCTATTTTCTTGGTGGCTAACCGTAATCCTTCTTCTTGTGAAGGGTTAATTGTTAGTGGGTACACCCGATCGGCAATAGAAAGTTTTATTTTTAATTGGTCTGACATTTTGTTTCTCTTTTATTCGGAAAGTTGGGTAATACATTGGTCAATCTCCCGAACTAAAGCATTTATCTTGAGCTTTGTATCTCTTTTGTATTGGTCGCTGCCAAGCATTGAATTTGCCATTTTCAACGAGCTACATTTTTCACGTAGGTTTTCAATTTCTAAATCAGATTCATCCTTTTGTGAACGTAAACCGTCGAGTTCTTCTTCTAGCGTAGCGTTTTGTTGCTTTAGTTTTTCATGCCTATGCAATAACTTACTAATTCTATTTTCAAGAGAATCAACAATTTCTGAAAGGTTGCTCATTAAAACATTTATTTCAATACTTCTTACACAAAGTTAACATTCACGTTTCAATAAGACAACAGTTTTCTGTAATTTTTTGTATTATTGAATAATTACACAATAAAACTCTCTTACTCTTCTTTTTAAATATGCATATTATTATTTTTACAATATGAAGAAGTTTATATTCTGCTTTTTATTGGTAAGCATTACAGGTTACGCACAAAAATCAATACCAGAACATTATTTTAGCAACCCTTTAGAAATCCCCTTAGTCCTTTCCGGAAGTTTTGGAGAGCTTCGCAGCAATCATTTTCATAGCGGATTGGATATTAAAACCCAACAACGTGAAGGGATCCCTGTATATGCTCCCGCAGATGGATATGTAAGCCGTATTAAAGTAGCACATTATGGCTACGGAAAAGCACTATATATTAAACACCCAAATGGGTATACCACTGTTTATGCACATTTACAAAACTATGCAGGCGAAATTCATAAATATGTTCATGAAAGACAATACAGTAAAGAAACGTACGAGATAGAGTTGTTTCCCAACGCAGCTGCGCTTAAAGTTAACAAAGGAGATTTAATTGCCTATTCAGGTAATACAGGAGGAAGCGGTGGTCCCCATTTACATTTTGAAATACGAGACGGGGCTTCTAGACCTATGAACCCAATGCTTTTTGGTATTACCGTTCCCGATTCTAAACGCCCTCTTATTAGTAGCGTTATTGCGTATCCAATTAGTGACGATGCGCAAGTAAATAATAACCAAAATCCTGTGAAACTTCGGTTAATTCTTCAAAAAGATGGAAGTTATAAAGCTGAAAATATAAGCGCTTTCGGAAAAATAGGATTTGGCGTTTCTACAAATGATCAATTAGATGGTGCTTCTAATAAAAATGGGGTCTATCACTGTCTCTTATACACATCTCCGAGCCCACGAGACCTCTCTACATCTCGT
>CAJXPE010000019.1 GCA_913057965.1 uncultured Marixanthomonas sp.
CGGCATACGAGATGTAGAGAGGTCTCGTGGGCTCGGAGATGTGTATAAGAGACTGGATAAAAAGTTAGTAACATCTTCAGTTTCATTTTCAAGCGGCACAGTAGAATCTAAAACCGAAGAAGCAATTTATTTATTAACAGCTTTGTTTATAGATACTTATTACAGAAAAATGGCTATCGTAGCAATAATTGTCATTTTTATACCTATTTGGATGGCTAGTTTTAACTAGGTTTTTTAAAAAGTATATTGAATTTGTAAACTACTATAATAATTACGAGGTAAACCAGGGTAGTAGTACCGAGGTTCACTTCCACCAAAACCAGAGGCATTAATTAAAATTGAGGAAGCATACATTGAATTAGTTACATTATTAATGCCTGCTGAAAGCCGGATATAAAAAGCATCTGCTATCGCCTTTTTATATTCGGCTTGTATGTTTAATAGGTTGTATGAATTACTATACAGCGAGTTGCTATCGGTTATTGGCTGACTCCCAATGTGTCTAAAGTTTGAGGAGATACCTATCCCTGAGTTGTGATAAACTCGTATTCCTGCGGTTATCTTTTTATCAGGCACACCCGTGAGGTCATTTCCTGAAAAATCATCTGCTTCATCTACAAAATCAAGAAACTTGTGAAAATTAAATTCTGCATTTATAAAAGGATTAATTTCAAAACCTGAAGCTATATTAAAGCTATAATTTGCCTGAAACTCCAAACCTCGATGATGCGTTTTACCAGCGTTTCTACCTATAAATTGATCGTTGCCCACACGTTCAGCCACCAAAAGATTGGATATAGACAATAAATAAGCGGCAGATTGTAAGTGTAAATTTCGGTTGAAGAAATATATATCGGTTCCAACTTCATAATTCCAGCCGGTTTCGGGACCAATGTCTGGATTTATAATTCCCTCGGGTGTTAAGGTTTCTTCTAGACTAGGATAATTAAACCCTTTACTAATATTTCCGTAGAAAGAAGTATTTGACGATACCGTATATAATATATTTAGGTTTGGTGCTACAATAAGATCAAAATTTCTATTGGCAGATGTATTTTCGCTTCCTGTATTAAAAGCATCGGTATAATCGTAGGTAGTTTTATTTACATTTACGCCAATTTCTGCTTCAAGAGTAGCGGTAAGAGGGAAAATGGTAGTAGCAAATGCGTTTAATTGTTTTCTAATTTCTTTATTGTTGCTAAGTAAATTACCTTCTAGACTACCTTGGCTGTTATTTTCTTCATATAAATTTTCAATTGTTTTCCAACGGTATTCATCTTGATACCATTCACCTCCAAAACTTACGGAGGCTTGTCGTGCGTTAAAAGTGAACGATTTGGCAAATACTGTTCTGGCACCATAGCCATTCGTTATTTCATCTAAAATATTAAAGGGGCGTGGCTCATAGTGATCTGAATACGTATAATAGACGCTCGTGGTATTACTAAAAGTTTCCGAAAATGTACTGGAAAAACTAAGACCGGTTACCGTTTGGCGGTTGTCTTCGTAGCCTTTAGAAGCATCCCAAGTAAAAGCAGCTTGTGAGGGATCTTCAGTAAAATCTGTTAATCCTAACGAACTAGGTATCTGTGCATTATTGTTAATGTGGTTTACTAAAAAAGAAAGGCTGTACTTTTCATTAAACTTATAGTTTGTGTTTAGAAAATAGCTATTTCGATTATATCGACTGTTATCACGATATCCGTCTTTTTGTAGGTGATCATAATTAAAATGAAGAGATAGGTTTTCTTCCTTAACTGATGCACTTAGCGTATTTTTAAATAATCCGTAGGAGCCCGCTGTTACTGTATTTGAAACGTTAGTCCCGTTAGTTAAAAGCTCTTTGGAGTTGAGCAGTAATGTACCACCAAGATTGGTTCCGTATTGTGTAGCTTTTGGACCTTTTATAATTTCAATATTTTGTATGTCGTTAGCGTCGTAACTATCAATAGCCGTTTCACCTACACCGTTAGTAATAGGTATTCCATTAAAATAAGCTCGTATTTTATTAGTACCATACAATGTTCTAGAACCTACACCCCGGATGGTGATTCGGTTCGTATTAATAGCTCCTTGCTGAATATATACCCCAGGTGTTTCATTAATTGCTGAAACTAAATCTACCGGGCTGTAAGCTTCAATAGTTTCTGAAGAAATATCTGAAGTAGGCACAAGTACACCACTTTCTTTTTGAAACTTGGAAGCCAAAATAACGGGTTCCAATTGTTCGGTTTCCTTTATTCTTTTCAAAATATAGGTTTTACCTGTTTCTGAAACAGTGATCATTTCGGAATAAAAATCAGGATGCTGAAGCATAACTGTAACAGGAAGCTCAATTTCTGAAAAAAAAGAAAATGCTCCATTTGAATTTGTGCTAACCATTAAAGAGTCGTTAACCCTTGCCGAAACACCTTCAATTGGTACGGTATTTTCAGTTATAACAATACCAGTAATTTGGGCTGTACTATTAAAAAAGACGGCTATAAAAATAACCGTCATAATGTGTTTTATCTGCATAGAAATTTTCTGTTATTGGTCGTAGCTTACTTTCCAAATGGTGTTTCCGGTATCGTCATTTACCAATAAAGCTCCGTCTGGAGTTACCGTAACACCAACTGGACGCCCATAGACGTTTCCTTCTGCTTCATTGGCGATAAAACCACCGAGAAAATCTTGTTGCTTACCAGCTGGTTTTCCATCCTTAAAAGGAACAAACGTTACTTTGTAACCTGAAAATTTTGAGCGATTCCAAGAACCGTGTTGGCCAATAAAAGCACCATTTTTGTACTTTTCTGGAAATTGGTTACCCGTATAAAAAGTGAAACCTAGAGAAGCGGTATGTGGTCCTACTGAAACATCAGGTACAATTGCTTTTGCAACTAACGAATCTGCTTTTCCTTCCATTCTAGGATCTTCAATTTGACCAAAATAGGAGTAAGGCCAACCGTAAAAACCACCTTTTTGTACACTAGTTATATAATCGGGAACTAGGTTATCACCTAATTTATCGCGTTCGTTAACTGCTGTCCATAGATCACCAGTAATAGGATTCCAGTCCATCCCAACAGGATTTCGTAAGCCACTTGCGTATATAATTTCGCCACTACCATCTAGATTCACTTCGAGAATGTTAGCACGTCTAATTTCTTCTTTCATTCCGTGTTCGCCAACATTACTAGCTGATCCCACCGAAATATAAATTTTATCTTTTTCATCATTCGTAATAATGTTCCGTGTCCAGTGATTGTTATAACCTCCAGCTGGCAGTGAAACAATCTTGGTTCCTTTTTCATCTTTCAAGGAAGTTTGACCTTCTTTATACGGATATTCGTAAAGCCCGTCGGTATTAGCTACATAAAATGCATTACCAATTACAAGCATACCAAACGGTTGATTTAAGTCTTCTAAAAATGTTTCTCTCACTTCAAATTCACCATCTTTGTTTGCATCACGAAGGATGGTAACTTTATTGGCACTGCTTCTAGTATTCGATTCTACCACGAAAATATCATTGTTAGGCGCAATGTATGTCCAACGTGGGTTATCAAAACCATCGGCAAATTTGGTGACGGTAAAACCTTCTGGAGCTGTAGGTTTTTGGTTTTCTGGCCAATCTACCATATTATAAACCTTAGCGGTAGATTTTGTAGCGTAAGGAGCTGGTAAAATTAAATCGCCTACAGCAGTTTGTACCGTATCGGCAGTGTATTCTTGCTCAGTTAAATCAGGGTCGGATTTTGCTTTCTTTTCTGCAAATTGTTGCTTACAAGAAAGAAATACGAAGCTAAAAACAAGGGTGATTAAAGTAAATTTTTTCATAGTGATTTTCTTTTCCCCTTAAAATACTATGAAACTTTCAGAAAAGTAGTCTAGGATGGAATAGTTTAAAGTTTATTTAACTGTTTCAGCGATGTAAATTAAAAAATCCACAGTCCTAAAGATATAGGAATGTGGATTTTTATATTCTTTTCTTAAGAAAATTTTTGTTCGTCGAACGGAGTCGAGACGTTAGTTATTCAACATAACTGGCATTACAAGCATGGTAACTTGTTCGCCTTCATCTAAACCATCTACAGGGGTTAAGATTCCTGCGCGGTTGGGTAAAGACATCTCTAAGGAAACATCATCGCTTGTTAAGTTGTTCAACATTTCGGTAAGGAAACGCGAATTAAACCCTATTTGCATATCGTCACCTTGATAATCGCACGTTAAGCGCTCTTCTGCTTTGTTGCTGTAGTCAACATCTTCAGCAGAAATATTAAGCTCAGATCCTGCTATTTTCAATCGAATTTGGTGTGTGGTTTTATTTGAGAAAATAGACACACGACGTACTGAGTTCAAAAACTGGTTGCGGTCAATGCTCAACTTGTTCGGATTTTCTTTTGGGATTACCGCTTCATAATTAGGGTACTTTCCATCGATAAGGCGACACACCATTTCGGTGTTTTCAAAAGTAAACTTCGCATTGCTTTCATTGTACTCAATCGTTACTTCTTCTTCACTACCAGCCAAAATGCTTTTCAATAAATTCAAGGGCTTTTTAGGCATAATGAATTCAGCATTTTCGGTTGCTTTTAAGTCCTCACGAGTATATTTTACCAACTTGTGCGCATCGGTTGCTACAAAAGTTAATCCTTCCGAAGAAAACTGAAAAAATACGCCACTCATCACTGGACGAAGATCATCATTACCGGTTGCAAAAAATGTTTTATTGATGGCAGTTGCCAACACATCACCTTGTAATATTGTTGAAGACGGATCGCTTAATTCTACCGCATTCGGAAATTCTTCGCCATCGGCATACGCCAAGGCATATTTACCGTGATTGCTGCTTATTTCTACCGTGTTGTTTTCTTCAACTGTAAACGTTAACGGCTGTTCAGGGAACGTTTTTAAGGTGTCCAATAACAAACGCGCAGGAATGCAAACGCTGCCTTGCTCACTGCTTTCTACTTCCAGTTTTGAAGAAACCGTAGTTTCCAAGTCAGAAGCTGAAACGGTAAGGGAGCTTCCGTCTAGGTTAAACAAAAAATTATCTAAAATAGGAAGCGTGTTGTTATTGTTGATAATGCCCCCAAGCACTTGTAGTTGTTTTAGTAAATACGAACTCGATACGATGAATTTCATTCTCTATATTTTGTGGAAATAGTTGATTTTCAATTTCTGCTGAACCATATTCAGCATACGTACAAATATATCTGAAATGCGACGGTTTTGAAAACTAATTTATTAACAGTTAGCGGGTATAGCGACGTTTTCTGAAATATTGAAAGAGAATCCCAAACACAGCGAGTAACCCTAACGGTAACAGGATGTTAATAAGTTGCCATTGCGTGCGTTGCTCGGCTGTTTTTTGAGGATCAAGGAACGGAACAGCAATTTCCTTGCTGCGAATGTTTATAAGTCCGCTGTCGTCCAATAAATAATTGACGGTATTCAATAAAAACTCTTTATTTCCGTAGAATGTTTGGGTAAATTTATCAAAGCCCAATTCCAACGGGCGATTGCCGTCCAACTGGTTTTTAATGATATCGCCATCACTTACAACAACCATTTTGGTAGGAGTAGAGGTTTCTCTATTTTCTGAATACTGAAACGGTTTTACCCTATTGGTAAATGCTGAAGGGAATTTACCTTCCAGCAAGACGGCCAATGGTTTTTCGCCAGCATTGTATTGCGAAGGGTTTGGACCTTCGTTAACCGTCTTTAAATTTTCGGGAATTTCGGTGTCGAGGTTTATTTCGTAGGGTACGCCTATCACTTCGGTTATGGGTGAAGTAGATAATAAAACGGTTTTATCTATTTGGTTTGGCAGCGTATCAATCGTACTGGCATAATCAAACTTAACGGCTTCAATATTTGTGACAATAGGATGGTTGTTCGCGCTACTGCTCAACGGACTAAAAAACCACGGATATCGATTGTATTGCGATTCCCGTTCACTTCCTTGCGCTAATACAATAGGAGCGGAGTACACATCTTTCACCAAGTTTGGGTTTATGCGCAAACCATATTTAAAGAAGAAATCGTTTAAATTAATATCTTTCCCGAAGGCAAAGGTTTTTCCGCTTATGGAGTCCACTTTGTTTTCGGTAGCATCGAAAAGCCACAAAGAACGACCACCGCTCATTGTATATTGGTCTAAAATGTATTTTTCAGAATCGGAAAAAGCCTCGGTAGGTTTTGCTGCAATGATTAGGTCAAATTCGGTCAATGCTTTCAAGGTTTTGTTGGGTGAAACGGCAGCCGAATCTAAGGTGAAAGGAGCTAAAAAGTAGTAATCTTTTAAGGTAGAAAGGAAATCGGCCACATAGCGATCGCCGAGTTCTTTATTTCCTTTTAGAATAGCAACCTTCCGTTTTTTAGGGTTGACCAACTTATTAAATCCATCGGCAAACGCATACTCTAGGTTTTGTATGGAGTTGTTAACGCGTTCTTGCGTGGTGGTGCCCAACTGATTTTTAAGCAATGGAATAGCCACGCTTTTTTCATTGTAATACGCCAACGCCCAAGGGAAAACGGTTTCGGTGCTTACTTTTCCGTTTTCGCGGACTTCAACTTGCGCGCCCATCATTTCACGTTTGGCAAATTCTTGTTGCAAGGCTTGTGGGTCATCTACTTCTAACGGGTTGATAAACTCGTATTTAATATTTGGGTTATAAGCAGAAAACTCTTCCAGTAATTGTTTGGTTTCAGCTTGTAAACGATTGAATTCCGCAGGAAAATTACCTTCCAAAAAAACATCGATTACAATGGGTGATTTTGCAGTAGCGATGGTTTGTTTGGCGGCTTCAGAAAGGGTGTATCGTTTGTCTTGTGTAAGGTCGAAACGTTTATAAACATAAGACGAAAGAACATTTACAACTATAAATGCAAGCACGGTTACAACGATATATTGAATGGTTCTTTTATTCATATCAATTACGTTTTTTCAGCTTTAAGACAGTAAACGATATAAAAAGAGCTGCAATACTCAAAAAATAAACAATATCCCGTGTATCCAATACACCACGAGCTACACTATCAAAGTGTGCTTTCATACCGAGTGTTTCAATAGGGAAATCGATACCTAAGTTGGTAATGCCTTCAAATCCATAGTACAGTACAAAACATAAAAAAACCGAGATAATAAACGCTACAATTTGGTTTTGCGAAAGGGTAGAGGCAAACACGCCAATAGCCGTATAAGCGAGTACTAAAAAGAGTAATCCAATATAGGAACCCAATGTGCTGCCCACATCCCAATTACCGGGTGGATTTCCTAATTGCGAAATAGTAATGATGTATAATAAAGTTGGTAGAAGTGCTATAATGATAAGAATGACGGCTCCAAAATATTTGCCAAGAACAATGTTTTTTACTGAAATAGGTTTGGTTAATAATAATTCTAAGGTGCCCATTTTCAGCTCGTCGCTAAAACTTCGCATAGTTACAGCAGGGATAAGAAACAATAACACCCAAGGTGCTAATTGAAAGAAGGATGATAAATCGGCAAACCCAGCATCGAGAATATTATAATCTCCGGTAAACACCCAAAGAAACAACCCATTAATCAATAGAAATATTCCAATAACCAAGTACCCGATCGGGCTAGCGAAGAAAGCTGTTATTTCACGTTTAATTAATGCAGTCATATATTCTATGCTAATGTATGAAGCGTATCCACGCTCCAAGCGGCGGCTTTTTCTTTAAACTTCGGCTTTGTTTCGGCCCAAACGCCTTTAAATAAATCACTGTGACGGTAAGCTTCTAAATCTGCTTCTTCCTTCCAACGGCTATAGGTGAAAAAGATTGTTTCGTTATGTTTATCACGATATAATTCTAAAAACTCACACCCGGGAAAATTCCGTATTTTATTTTTTATGATTTCAAAATTAGCAAGAAATGCAGGGATTTCCTCTTGTTTAAATTCCATTTTTACGATTCTGGTAAACATATAATTTTTTGACTATTTAAAATTGATAGATACAGTATCCCAGTATTCTAATCCAAATAGGGTTGACGCGCTCCCTACCGTACTAGGATTGCTTTTATAGATTGCCAACTCTAAATACTTGGATGAATTCCACAGTGCTAATTTTTTTCCGTCTTCTTCCCGTTTATCTGCTGGTAATTCAAAGTTTATAGCATCACTGTAATTTGTAAATATAGTTTCAAAAGTTGCTCGTCGAGCTTGAATGGTAAATTCACGTCCTTTACCCACTTCTTCAAACAAAGACCTTGTAATGTTGCTAACCACATTCCCGTAGTTATCAATATAGATGACGTTTCCTATAATTTGATTGTTTTCGGTATTTACGACCGGTTGTAGCCCTCTAATTTCTTTTATTTCAGTAATAGGTTTCCCAATAACATCTAATGTTCCTCCACGTGCAATATGGCAGGCGACTTTTACAAACACGTCCAACACAGGGAAATTGGTTTCAACCCGATCGTGAATATTGATTTCCACAATTTTTTCAGCTTTAATTTCTGAAGCAAGCATCGAAATAATCCCATTGTTAGCGCAAATAAAATAATGACCGTCTAAATAAACGGCGATGTGTTTGTTTTCAGGATTTAATTCTGAGTCAATCCCAATTAAATGTATGGTGTCTTCTGGAAAACTACGATAGGCATTTTGAATTATATAAGCAGCCTCCGTAATATGAAAAGGGGAGATCGAATGCGAGATATCAACAATTCTAACATCGGGCAATTCACTATAAATAGCTCCTTTTACTGCTCCGGCAAAGTGGTCTTTCTCTCCAAAATCAGTCGTAAGGGTAATGATGGGCATTGTCGATTGTTGATATTTTGTTAAAATAAGTACTACAAAAATAAGGTACTTTTGTTATAGGAAAAACTATATTTACACTTAGTATAAAATCTTATAAACATTCTGCTTTTGAACGAACTTATAATTGAATTGACCGAAGTAAGTCCACGCGAATTTTTTGGGCTTCAAAATGCAAACATAGATCACCTTAAAAAGTTTTTTCCAAAACTTAAAATTGTTGCTCGCGGAAGTAAAATCAAAGCGTATGGTGATGAAGAAGTTCTTGAGGAGTTCGACAAGCGAATGAATATGTTACTGGAACACTTTGGGAAATACAATAAAATAGATGAAAATGTAATTGAGCGTGTATTACAAAGCGAAAGCAAAGAAGATTACGAAACTCCGGTAAGCGCTGGTGAAGTATTGGTACATGGTGTAAGCGGAAAATTAATAAAAGCGCAAACGGCCAATCAGCGTAAATTAGTAACCCTTATGAGTAAAAACGATATGGTTTTTGCCGTAGGACCTGCCGGAACCGGAAAAACATATACGGGTGTTGCCTTAGCTGTAAAAGCATTAAAAGAAAAAGAAGTTAAGCGTATTATTTTAACTCGCCCTGCAGTAGAAGCAGGCGAAAATTTAGGATTTCTCCCAGGCGATTTAAAAGAAAAACTCGATCCCTATATGCAACCGTTGTATGATGCGCTACGCGATATGATTCCACATGAAAAACTGGAATCTCATATGGAAAAAGGGATTATTCAAATTGCCCCGATGGCGTTTATGCGTGGCCGTACATTGGATAACGCTTTTGTAATTCTCGATGAAGCACAAAACACTACCCATGCACAAATGAAAATGTTTCTTACCCGTATGGGAAAAAACGCAAAATTTATGATTACCGGCGATCCTGGACAGATAGATTTGCCACGCCGGGTTATTTCAGGATTAAAAGAAGCGTTACTTGTTTTAAAGGACGTAAAAGGGGTTGGAGTTATACATTTGGACGATAAAGATGTTATACGCCACCGACTTGTTAAAAAAGTTATCGCTGCCTACAAGTCAATTGAGAATGTTGACTAACTTATTATTTACTGAATAAAGCATACATTATAATGAATACTTTAACTGCTACAAATTTCAATTTTCCCGGTCAAAAAAATGTATATCACGGAAAAGTTCGCGAAGTCTATACGTTAGAAAATGATACCTTGGTCATGATTGCAACCGATAGACTAAGTGCTTTCGATGTAGTGATGCCCAAAGGGATTCCATATAAAGGACAGATATTAAACCAGATTGCCACCAAAATGATGCGTGATACGGAAGATATTGTCCCAAACTGGTTAACTGCGACACCCGATCCTAACGTAGCAGTAGGCGAAGCCTGTGAGCCTTATAAAATTGAAATGGTTATTAGAGGCTATTTAAGCGGCCATGCAGCTCGTGAATACAAAGCCGGAAAACGAATGCTTTGCGGGGTTTCTATGCCAGAAGGAATGAAAGAAAACGATAAATTCCCTGAGCCGATTATTACTCCCGCTACAAAAGCCGAAGCAGGTGATCATGACGAAGATATTTCTAGAGAAGAAATATTAAAACGTAATATTGTTTCAGAAGAAGAGTATCTTCAGCTAGAAGATTATACCCGTAAACTGTTTAAGAGAGGAACCGAAATTGCAGCTAAACGCGGATTGATTTTGGTAGATACTAAATATGAATTCGGAAAAACCAAAGATGGAAAAATTGTCTTGATCGATGAAATCCACACGCCAGATTCTTCTCGATACTTCTATAAAGAGGGATATCAAAAACGTCAAGATAATAATGAAACCCAAAAGCAATTATCTAAAGAATTTGTAAGACAATGGTTAATTGAAAATGGTTTTCAAGGTCTTGAAGGACAAGAAGTCCCTGAAATGAGTGATGATTACATTAAAACTGTTTCCGAACGATATATTGAGTTATATGAAAATATAACAGGAGAAAAATTTGTAAAAGCAGCTATTTCAGATATCCAAACAAGAATACAAAGCAATGTATTAAACTATCTTCAAAATTAATAATTGAATATCTACATTAAGAATTAATTTACAATTAGTGTTTTTTACTTGTTTTTTTATTTAAAAAAAACCTATATGTTGCACATAATTAAATTATTTTTAAAATAATTAGATATTTATTAAAACCGTATCTGTTTTTTTTTCGTAAGTAAAGTGTAAATGTTTCTATCTCCCCAAGAAACGCAAGTCTAATTAATCAAAAAAACACTTTATGGAAAGAACAATTACTCGAAACTTTTTTTTATTAGTTTCTATTTTGTTAACGACAAGTTTGTCCTACGGGCAATATGTAGTTACAAATAACAACGACAGTGGACCCGATTCTTTTCGGGAGGCCATTAATCAAGCCAATACAGATGGTGCGGCCAGTACGATAACATTTGATGCCGATTATACCATAACACTTTTAACTACTATTGTTTATAATGAATCTCAATCTTTAACCATTACTGGAACAGGAATGGGAAATACCGTAATTGATGGTTCTTCTTTGCCTGTGGGTTCTTATGCATTAGGAATTACAAATACAGTTGGAGTACCTGTAACTATTTCTGACATATCTTTTAATAATGGACTAAATGAAAGTATTTTATCTTTCTTTACGAATTCAGGAATGATGTCGGTTACTAACTGTGAATTTGATAATAACAATGCAAACGCAAGTAATGGTGGAGCCGGTATAAACTCAGTTGATTCAAACTTAACAGTGACTGGCTCCTTGTTTACAAATAATACTGCAACTGTAGATCCTACCTCAAGTGGAGGAGCAATAACACAATTAAATGGAGGTACACTTACGGTAATTAACTCTACATTTTCAAATAATACTGCAAATCGTGCAGGTGGAGCCATTGAGGTAAGTTCTCCAGACCTTATTACGATTACAGATTCAAATTTTGACGGAAATACAGCTGTAGGTCCTCCCGGAAACGGAGGATCTCTTCATATTACAGGAAGTGCAGATGCAACGATTACAGGTTCAACCTTTACAAATAATGTTGCTGCTTTAGAAGGAGGCGCCTTATGGAATGGATTAGGAACCATGACAGTTTCAAGCTCTACAATAGATGCCAATGAAGCCCAAGGAGCTGCTGCGGATGATGGTGGTGGAGGTATCTTCAATAATGGCGGAACACTTTTAGTGAACGCTCAAACAACTATAACAAATAATATAGCTTCTGGAACTTCAGGTTCTGGTGGTGGTGTTTTTAGTGTAAATGGAGATGTTGAAATTTCAGATCCCGACACACAAGTAGCCTTAAATATTGCTAATCGCGCAGGTGGAGGTATTGAAATAATAGATGGTTCACTTACGCTTACTGATGCAACATTGAATGAAAACAATGCTGGTGTTGCCCCTGCAACTGCGAATCCAGGAAATGGTGGAGGTATTCACATTTCTAATGTCGCAACTGTAACCATAAGCGGAGGGAATGTTCAAGCTAATATTGCAGCCAATCAAGGTGGTGGACTTTGGAATCAAGCTGGAAGCACCATGACGATTACAAATACTCCAATACCAAATATTAATGATAATATCGCTAGTGGCGATGGAGGTGGAGCTATTTATAATAATGGTGGAGCACTTGAAGTACAATCAGGAAATGTATTAAGTAATAATATAGCAGATGGAGCTTCAGGTTCTGGAGGTGCAATCTTAAATGCTACCCCAGGAACATTTGTAGTTGATGGAGTAACGTTTTCAGGAAATACAGCAAACCGTGCAGGTGGTGCCATAGAAATTGCATCAGTTGCAGGAGAGTCTTATAGCTTTTCTGAAGTAACTTTAGATGGAAACTTTATAGCAACACCCGCACCAGGAAATGGTGGTGGGTTACATATAAGTGGACCGGGTGATGTGACTTTTACTAATAGTATAATTCAAAATAACACAGCTGTAGAAGGTGGTGGACTTTGGAATGGTTCAGGAACGATGATTGTAACAGATACAGAAGTTTCAAATAATGAAGCAACAGGTGATCTTGCCGAACAAGGTGGTGGTGGTATTTATAATGAAATGGGAACATTGATTGTAAATGGTACTTCAACTATAGATGGTAATTCAGCAACTGGAACGGCAGGTTCTGGTGGAGGGATCTTAACCAATATGGGATCATTGACAGTTGATAATTTATCAATCACCGGAAACACAGCTGTTAGAGCTGGGGGTGGTATAGAAGTACGATCAAATCCTGGTGATTTATTTGAATTCAACAATATTAACTTTAACAATAATACCGCTACAGGGGCATCTGCTCCCGGAAACGGTGGAGCCTACCATATTAGTGGAGGAGGAGATTCAACATTTACCGATTGTATGATTCAAAACAATACGGCGGTAGAAGGGGGAGGCCTTTGGAATGGAACAGGAACCATGACGTTGGCAGGTTCTAATACAATAAGTAATAATATAGCAACTGGTGATGCACCTGAACAAGGTGGTGGAGGTATTTACAATGATGGTGGTACCCTAAATGCACAAGGTAGTTTATTTGCTGGCTTTGCAGATATCTTCGGAAATATGGCAACAGGAACTTCAGGTTCTGGTGGAGCTATATTAAGTACAGGGGGAACTGTTGAAATATCTGGAGCTTTTATTACAAGTAACGGAGCTAACCGCGCAGGTGGTGCTATTGAAATAATAGATGGTGTTGCAAACATTATCAATGTTAACCTTAGTAGTAATGATGTAAACGGAACAGCCGGAACACCTAACCCAGGAAATGGTGGAGGAATTCACGTAACTGGAAATGGAGCAACTGTATCGTTTAGTGGTATTGCATTAGCAAATATAGCCGCCAGTGAAGGTGGTGGATTATGGAATAATGAAGGAACGATGAACATTTTAACTCCAGCTATTGGAGGTTTGTTTACAGATACTTTCATTGACGGAAATACTGCTTCTGGAGATGATGCTACCAATGGTGGTGGAGGTATCTTCAATAATGGCGGAACTTTAAATGTCGCAAATGGTACAAACATAGTGAATAATGTTGCTGATGGAGCCTCAGGTTCTGGTGGTGGTTTGTTTAGTACTGCAGGTGACTTAACCCTTACTGAAGTAATTATAACTAATAACCGAGCAAATAGAGCTGGTGGTGGTATCGAATTGATTGACGGTTCACTTACAGTCTCTAATTCTACATTAAATAATAATAATGCAGGTGTTTCCCCCGCAACAGCCGCTCCAGGTAATGGAGGTGCTTTGCATATAAGTGGAGCCGCTAATGCTACCATTACAGGTGGAACAGTTGATAGTAATGTTGCTGCTGCCGAAGGTGGTGGTCTTTGGAACGGAACAGGAACCATGACTATTGATGGAACTCCTATTACTAATAACACTGCTTCAGGAGATGATGCTACCAATGGTGGTGGTGGAGTCTTTAATAATGGAGGAACGCTGGACGTTTTAGCCGGTACAGAAATAACAAATAATATCGCTGACGGAGCCGCAGGTTCTGGTGGTGGTGTTTTTAGTACTGCTGGAGATGTAACGCTTACCGAAGTAATTATAACCGACAACCAAGCTAATAGAGCTGGTGGTGGTATTGAACTGATTGATGGTTCAGTAACACTTACCAATGTGACGTTAGATACCAATAACGCAGGAGTTGATCCAGCAACAGCCGCACCGGGTAACGGTGGTGGACTGCATATAAGTGGAGCCGCTAATGCCACGCTTACCGGAGGTACAGTAGATAGTAATATCGCTGCACGAGAAGGTGGTGGTCTTTGGAATGGAACAGGAACCATGACCGTTGATGGAACACCTATAACAAATAATATAGCTAGTGGAGCTGCTGCCGATGATGGTGGTGGTGGAATCTTCAACAATGGAGGTACACTTGATGTATTGGCTGGAACCAATATTACTAATAATTTAGCTGACGGAACCTCAGGTTCTGGAGGAGGTATTTTTAGTACTGGTGGAACAGTAACCGTAACTGGTGCTGTAATTTCACAAAATAGTGCCAACCGTGCTGGTGGAGGTATGGAAGTTATTGAAGGTTTAGTAACTTTAAATAATACGGCACTAAGCATAAATGATGTAAACGGAACTGCAGGGACACCTAATCCGGGTAACGGAGGAGGAATGCACGTAAGTGGAGCTGCAACTATTTCCATAACAGGAGGTACTGTTTCAGCCAATAAAGCTGCCAGTGAAGGTGGTGGACTTTGGAACCAAGCTGGTGCCACAATGACTGTTACCGATGCGATGGTAAATATAAATACCGCAGCAGGAAACGACGCCGATAACGGTGGTGGAGGAATCTTCAATAATGGAGGTGACTTAGGAATTGTAAATACGACCGTTGAAAGCAATACAGCCACAGGAACTTCAGGTTCTGGTGGAGGAGTATTAACAACTGCTGGTGACGTAAATGTTATAGGTGGAAGTATTAATAGTAATTCTGCCAACCGAGCAGGGGGTGGTATTGAGATAATCGATGGAACACTTTCTATGGCAAATACATCATTAGATTCTAACGGTGTAAATGGTTCTACAGGAACTCCAAACCCTGGAAACGGTGGTGGAATGCACGTAAGTGGAATTGCTGAGGTTTCTATGTTTGGAGGTTCAGTTTCACTTAATGATGCTGCCGCTGAAGGTGGTGGTCTTTGGAACCAAGCCGGAAGTACTATGGAAGTAGATAACACCACAATAGACAGTAATACTGCAAGTGGTAACGATCCTGACCAAGGTGGAGGAGGAATCTTCAACAATGGTGGAACATTAATGGTACAGAATTCTTCTGAAATAACTAACAATTTTGCTGATGGAACGTCAGGTTCTGGTGGTGGAATTCAAAATGTTGATGGTGGTTCTGTAACCGTGAATAACACAATAATTTCAAATAATTCAGCAAACAGAGCCGGTGGTGGTATTGAAGACAATTCTTTAGTAACTGCTGGAAGCATAACACTGTTTAATGTGAATTTAGATAATAACGAAGTAGGAAGCGCACCGGGTAACGGGGGTGGATTACATATAACAGGTCCTGGTACTACTATGATTACTAACGGTACTGTTAACGGAAACGTTGCAATTGCCGAAGGTGGTGGTCTGTGGAATGGATCTGGTGAAATGACAGTTGATGGAACAACCATTGACGCAAACACAGCAAGTGGAGCCGATGCCGATCAAGGTGGTGGTGGAATCTTCAACGAAGGAGGAACACTTTCTGTATTGAATGCAACAATAAGCAATAACATTGTTGACGGCGCATCAGGTTCTGGTGGAGGAATCTTGAATAATCAAGGTACCTTAACTGTAACGGATTCTGAATTGAGTGGAAACACTTCAATGCGTGCTGGTGGTGCGATTGAAGAAAATTCAGTTGCTGGAAGCGTATTGACGTTAACGAATGTTGACTTAATGAACAACAGCACTGCATCTGCACCCGGTAATGGTGGTGGATTGCACATATCTGGTCCTGGAGACTCAAACATTACAGGTGGAACAGCAAGTGGAAACACGGCTTCTGCTGAAGGTGGAGCTTACTGGAACGGAGCTGGAATAATGACAATCGATGGAACGAGTGTTGATGCTAATACAGCAAGTGGAGCTGACGCCGATCAAGGTGGTGGTGGAATCTTCAACGAAGGAGGAAAACTTTCTGTACTGAATGCAACAATCAGCAATAATAGTGTTGACGGTGCTTCAGGTTCTGGTGGAGGAATATTGAACAACCAAGGTACCTTAACTGTAACCGATTCTGAATTGAGTGGAAACACTTCAATGAGAGCCGGTGGTGCGATTGAAGATAATTCAGTAGCTGGAAATGTCTTGACACTGGAAAATGTTGACTTAATGAACAACAGCACGGCATCTGCACCGGGTAACGGTGGTGGATTGCATATAACCGGAGAAGGAGATGCTAACATTACAGGTGGAACAGCAAGTGGAAACACGGCATCTGCTGAAGGTGGAGCACTTTGGAATAGTGTAGGAGTTATGACAATCGATGGAATGACAATCGACGCAAACACCGCAGAAGGAGCCGATGCCGATAATGGTGGTGGAGGTGTCTTCAATAATGGAGGTACGTTGAACATTGTTAACGGTACAGCGATTACTAATAATATGGCTACAGGAGCTTCCGGTTCTGGTGGTGGATTATTGAGCACAGCGGGTGATGTAACCATTACTGATGCTACATTGGATTCCAATGCTGCGAATAGAGCAGGTGGAGCTATCGAATTAATTGATGGTACATTGACGTTTACTACTTCTGAAATGACAAACAACGATGTTAATGGAACGGCAGGAACAGCAGCACCGGGTAACGGTGGTGGTCTGCACGTAACAGGAAACAGCGGATTGATTACTATTTCAGAAAGTATTGTTTCAGGTAATGAAGCTGCCCGTGAAGGTGGTGGATTATGGAACCAAAGTGGAACGATGATGGTTGTTGAAACGACTACAATCGATTCAAACAGTTCTTTTGGAACCGCTGCAGACGATGGTGGAGCCGGTATCTTCAATAATGGAGGTATGTTAGAAGTTAATTCATCTACTGTATCAAATAATATTGCTTCTGGAGCTACAAGTTCTGGTGGTGGTATTCATAACGCCGATGGCGGTGATGTAACTGTAATGGTGAGTACTATTTCAGGAAACACTGCAAACGGTTCTGGTGGTGGAATTCACAACAACGGAAACAGTTTTGATATCAATGCTGTAACAATAGCAATGAATGAGGCCTTAGCCAATGGAGGCGGTATTAGTAGTTTGACTAATACGTCACTTAAAAATACATTGGTTGCTTTAAATAGTGGAGCAAATGGTCAAGATGTTTCAGGAACTTTTGCTTCTAACGATTATAACTTGATTGGGACAGACGACGAAAGCGCGTTCCCAGAACAACCAAATGATATAGAAGAAGTAGACCCAATGGTTGGACCGTTACAAGATAATGGTGGTTTAACCAATACACATCAGTTATTAGAAGGTTCTCCAGCATATAATGCGGGTGATCCAGCAGATCAATTTAATGATCAAATTGATCAAGCTGTATTTGATGGTATTCGTGATATTGGTGCTTTTGAAGCACAGGAAATATTACTTTCTATTGAAGACATCACGCAATCAGGAAATGGAATCGTAATTTACCCGAACCCTTCAAAAGGATTCGCAACGGTAGAAATTCCAGAAACCTTTGGGATAGCTATTCAAATTACAATTATTGAATTAGGTTCTGGTAAGATTGTAAATAATCGTACTACTTCTTTTGGAGCAACAGAACTTAATTTTAATGCAATGGCAAATGGCGTGTACATAATCAATGTAACTTCAGAAGAAGGAACATCGACACACCGTTTAATATTAGCTAAATAAAGATTACATAATTTAGTTTTGTGTGAAAAGCCTCTTTCAGTTAGTTGAAAGGGGTTTTTCTTTTTTAAAGTTGAAACTATGCACATATCCAAAGCTCAATTCGGTAAAGTCTGCCTGTCCTAAATTTGAATTAATATTTGCCCCTATAAAAAAGTTGTTTTTAGGAGCTCTTCGGGTTCCGATGAGGTAGTACTTTAACCCCAAGCGGGACGATATGAGTTTCTTCAGTTTAAATTTTGTATTGAACTCTCCTAAAACAATATTACTATTTTCAGGAATTTCCCGAGGCACAACATCCCATCCTTGGTTGATGCGCCAATCTATTTTATAAGCAGGTTTATGAATATTGAAACCTATTTGTAAATTTATCCCGAAGTGATTCAGCAATACTTCCCCAGTAACAAAAACACCCAAGTTACTGGCACTCCAAGTAGGATGTTCTTTAAAAGAATTAAATTCCCGTCCATTCTGTACCAACGATTCATTATTTGTTATATAATCGTAATAATGTTGATAAAACCGATAGTACATTCCTATTCCTACTTTATAGGTGTTGTTGTAAACGCGCCCATATTCTCCAGAAAAAGCGTAGACTCCCTTTTTATCATTAAAAGGTTTTGCTAAAACTTGTAAGCCAAAACCTGACCGTAAGGCAAGATAACTGTATCTACTATCTGAAAAAATTGGTTTGTTTTCTTCAGAGTAAAAAATAGGTTTAGTGGTTTTTTTAATATCTGCTGAAATACCCACTAAAAAAGAATTGAACCCTTGATTGGGCAAATGGGTGTGACCATTCGAATGATGCGAATAGCCTATACTTGCGCGCCAATCGATATTTTTCGTTGAAAAGACGTTATAATATCCGAAAAGTCTGAAAGACCACGTAAAATCAGTAGTAACGGCTTCATTATTTGGGTTGGAAATAGGGTCAAATTTTTTGGTAAAATATGACGCACCTGTTCCTGCTTGGATAGTAATTTTTTTACTTTTAAAAACATTAAATTCAATAAAGGGCAATACTGAAATGGCACTACCTAGGTTTTTAGTATTTCCAAAGTCACTATAACCAATAGTAATTCCTGTTCTAGGGCCTTTAAGGCGCTGTGCCCATTCTTGAGTGTTGGTATCGTGTTCCCATCCAAAAGCTATAACAGCTTGTGTTTGTACCCGATGTTCTGGAAAATAACTATTGGCATCGGCGGTGATGCCGAGTAAAACTTCAGGAGAAATAATAAAATTAGAAATATTCGATGTAGAATCTCTCTGTTGTGCAAACAATCCAAATGAAAGTAGAAAGAAAAAGAGTAGTATAGTTTTCTTCATAAAGAACAGTAATAAACAATATTAGTGTTACTTTTAAATATTTACAAGTATTTTTAGCTATTACTTTTATTCTCAAACTATTGAAAAAGATAGATGTATTTATTTCTGAAATAGCTTCTGCAGCCTGGGGGCTCCCTTTATTAATATTACTTATTGGTGGCGGATTATATTTATTAATACGCATTCAATTTTTGCCCTTTCGCTATCTGGGTCACGCATTAGCTGTATTATGGGGAAAGTATGATAATGAATCTGATAGTGGGGAAATTTCACACTTTCAAGCTTTGACTACAGCTCTGTCTGCAACGGTAGGTATGGGAAATATTGCAGGAGTTGCCGTGGCGATAGCTTTAGGAGGTCCCGGAGCCGTTTTTTGGATGTGGGTGAGTGCCGTCATCGGTATGTCCACCAAGTTTTTTACGGCAACGCTCGCTATTTTATATCGCGGTCATGATAGTGATGGAAAGGTACAAGGAGGTCCTATGTACTTTATAATGGAGGGGTTGGGCAAAAAATGGAAACCCTTAGCTGTTGTATTTAGTATTGCCGGATTGGTAGGAGCGCTACCTGTTTTTAACGTAAACCAACTAACACAGGCAATTAATGATATTTTATTGAAACCAGCCGGGTTGTATTACGGGTTTTCAAGTGATTTAATAATTGGTGTTGTATTGGTATTGATTACTTCAGTAGTGATACTGGGCGGGCTTTCTCGAATAAGCAAAACCACATCAAAGCTGGTGCCTGCTATGGTGTTTTTTTATTTACTAATGGTCTTGATCATTTTGGTTGTGCACATAGATGTAGTTCCTTATTATTTCAAGTTGATTTTTACCGATGCTTTCTCAGCAACATTTTATAAAGGAGACGCTTTTTTAGGCGGAATTATTGGCGGAATCATTTTATTAGGAATCCGTCGAGGTGCTTTTTCCAACGAAGCAGGAATCGGGACAGCACCTATGGCTCACGGAGCTGCAAAAACGAACGAGCCTATTCGTGAAGGGTTGGTAGCAATGTTAGGTCCTGCTATTGATACACTAATAATTTGTACGTTGACAGCACTTACAATTTTAGTTACTGGGGTGTGGCAAAGTAGTGATGCCAATGGAGTAAGTTTAACGGCGACTGCATTTGCAGATGGGATCCCTCATTTTGGAAAATATGCATTATTGCTTTGTATTGCTGTATTCAGCATTTCATCTTTATTTTCGTATTCGTATTATGGAACCAAGTGTATGTCTTTTTTGTTTGGTACTAAATACAAAGGATACTACAATTACATTTATATAGTAAGTATCATTATGGGTGCTACTACATCGTTGAGCATGATGATTAATCTAATTGACACTTTTTTTGCATTAATGGCAGTTCCTACCATGACAGCAACTATTTTATTGGCTCCAAGGGTAATTAAAGAAGCGAAAAAGTATTTTAGAAACTTAAAACAGAAATAGGAGTGAAGTAAGTATTACTTAAACTTAAAAATAAACCTCCTTAAAAAATATCTTTTCAAGAAGGTTTGCTAGAAAAAGGATACTCTTTTATTTATTCAAAATAACTAAAAGTATCGCCATCTTTTAAATTTAAAAGAGATTCATATATAAGTTTGATTACATTTTCCACATCATCACGATGTACCATTTCTACCGTAGTGTGCATATAACGAAGTGGCAATGATATTAATGAACTAGCAACACCACTATTACTATAAGCAAAAGCATCTGTGTCGGTTCCGGTAGCTCTCGATAGCGCAGCTCTTTGAAACGGTATTTTATTTTTTTCAGCAGTATCAGTAATTATATCTCTAAGTTTTTGCTGAACAGCAGGTGCGTAGGCGACAACCGGTCCTTTGCCAATTTCAACATCACCTTGCTTTTTTTGCTCAATCATTGGGGTAGAGGTGTCGTGTGTTACATCGGTAACAATGGCTGCATTCGGTTTTATGCGTTCTGCAATCATTTGTGCCCCTCGCAACCCTATTTCTTCTTGTACAGAGTTGGTAATGTAAAGCCCAAAAGGAAGCTTCTTTTTATTTTCGTGTAATAGACGTGCAACTTCAGCAATCATAAAACCACCCATTCGATTGTCTAATGCACGGCAAACAAACTTATCTTCATTTAAAATATGAAATTCGTCTGGATAGGTAATAACACACCCTACATGAATTCCCATTTTTTCAACTTCATCTTTATCTTTACAACCTACATCGATAAATATATTGTCAGGTTTAGGGGCTGCTTCCTTTGATTTATTTCGAGTATGAATCGCTGGCCAACCGAAAACGCCTTTTTTAATACCGTCTTTAGTATGGATATTCACAATTTTAGAAGGGGCAATCTGGTGATCACTACCGCCATTTCGTACCACGTACAAAAGACCATTGTCACTTATATAGTTAACGTACCAAGAAATTTCATCAGCATGACCTTCTATAACCACTTTATATTTAGCATCTGGATTTATCACTCCTACAGCACTTCCGTAGGTGTCAGTAATAAACTCGTCAACATACGGTTTTAAATAATCCATCCATAGCTTTTGTCCATCCCATTCATAACCGGTAGGAGCTGCATTGTTTAGATAGGTTTTTAAAAAGGATAATGATTTTTTATTCAAGATAGATTTTGCCATATAGAGTATATTTACTGCTGTTTAATTAATGCGATCAAAATTAATAATTAAATACTAACTCAAACGTTACAGAATATATAATTTTGGAACAATTTTCGCTAATAAATAGCAAAAAAGACTATTGAATGAAATTAAAACACCCCCCTATATTTATAGTATTCTTATTATTATTTGCTGAAACAACCCTTGCGCAAGTAATAGGGCCAGTTAACGAACAAGAAACCGATACCACCCAAAAACTATACTATATAGTTAAGGGCGATACTATTCCTAGAGAGTTTATTAATTTGGACGAAGTCGTTTTATTGAATAAACTAAAGTTCAATTCAAAAAATGATCGAAGACGCTATTTAATACTCCGCCGAAAAACCCGTAAAGTTTATCCTTTCGCAAAGTTGGCAGCTGAACGTTTGACGACAATGAGCGAGCGGTTATCAGAATTTCCTGAAAAAAGACAAAGACGGAAGTATACAAAACGGGTGCAGAAGTATATTGAAGAAGAATTTTCAGATAAACTTAAAAAGCTTACTCATACCGAAGGTCAAATACTTGTTAAGTTAATTCACAGACAAACCGGGCGCACCGCTTTTGAATTAGTAAAAGAACTCCGTACGGGTTGGCGAGCGTTTTGGTATAATACTACGGCAAGTCTTTTTGAAATATCCTTAAAAGAAGAATATCAACCCTTCGCCAAAAAAGAAGATTATATTATAGAGGATGTTTTAGAGCGGGCATTTCAGTCTAACATACTTGAACGGCAAGATCCTGCCTTTAAAATTGACTACTTAGACCTAACAGAACATTGGAATAATAAAACAGTTGAAAATTAAAGTACTTATAGCTTGCCTATAAAAAAAGCTTGCCTTATCTTTGCCGTTCGCTCTTTTTGGTAGTAGATTCTTCTTAAGTTGAATGTTGTAAAATATTCAGACAGTTCAAAATCTATTTTTAAGCTTTTTAGCAATAATTGAAGCTTAAGATTAAAACGTATTAGTTGTTTTAATTTTTCTTTGATTTCAAAATACTGCAAAACAGTGTTTTAAAAAAAAGTTTAAAAAAACTTGAAAAAAGTTTTGGTGGGTATAAAAAAAGGGTTGTATATTTGCAGCCGCTTACAACGGTAAGCAAGTTCATAAACAGACGAGAGGTATAGTAAACACAGTGGTTCGAGTCCATTGCGTCTAACGAAATAAGGCTTAGGAATTAAGTCGAGTTTAAAGTTCATTGATATATTGAAATTGACAGCGAGATAATAAATTGGAAACGATTATTATCGAGATTGAAAAAACTAAACTAAGTATAATCCTTGAGATTTTTTTGGGTAAGGCTTTTTGATTGTGGTATATTATATTATTTAAGATTCTACGATGAAGAGTTTGATCCTGGCTCAGGATGAACGCTAGCGGCAGGCCTAACACATGCAAGTCGAGGGGTAACATAGAGGAGCTTGCTCTTTTGATGACGACCGGCGCACGGGTGAGTAACGCGTATACAATCTGCCTTGTACAGGAGTATAGCCCAGGGAAACTTGGATTAATCCTCCATAGTCTATATAAATAGCATTATTAATATAGTAAAGATTTATCGGTACAAGATGAGTATGCGTCCTATTAGTTTGTTGGTAAGGTAACGGCTTACCAAAACTACGATAGGTAGGGGCCCTGAGAGGGGGATCCCCCACACTGGTACTGAGACACGGACCAGACTCCTACGGGAGGCAGCAGTG
>CAJXPE010000020.1 GCA_913057965.1 uncultured Marixanthomonas sp.
AACTCAAAATTATAACCGAGGTCGGGAACCTCAAAAATTAATTAATATGCCTTTAAAAATTAGATTACAGAGACACGGTAAAAAAGGAAAACCTTTTTACTGGATCGTGGCTGCAGACAGCCGTGCAAAAAGAGATGGTAAATACCTTGAAAAAATAGGAGTTTACAATCCTAATGTAAATCCAGCTCACATTGAGTTAGATTTAGACGGTGCTGTAAACTGGCTTCAAAATGGTGCGCAACCAACTAATACGGCAAGAGCCATCCTTTCTTATAAAGGAGCGATGCTTAAAAATCACCTTGCAGGTGGTGTTCGTAAAGGTGCGTTAACTGAAGAACAAGCCGAAGAAAAATTCAACACTTGGTTAGAAGAAAAAGCTGAGAAAGTTGAAGGAAAACGTACAAAACTAACCGAAGCTGAAGAAAAAGCGAAAGCCGAAGCTTTAGCTGCTGAAAAAGCAGTTAGTGATGCACGTCTTGCAGAAGCCAAAGCTGCTGAAGATGAAGCGAAAGCGGAAGAAGAGGCTAAGGCAAAAGCGGAAGCAGAAGCAAAGGCAGCCGAAGAGGCTCCTGCTGCTGAAGAAGCTGCAAAAGAAGAAGAATAAAGCGTAGCCTAACGATGCAAAAGTCAGCTTGTTTCTACTTAGGCAAAATCGTTAAAAAATACAGCTTTAAAGGGGAGCTGCTAGCGAAGCTAGATACAGACGACCCTGAACAATTTCTAGAAATGGAATCGGTTTTTGTTGAACACAACAAAAATTTGATTCCATTTTTTATTGAATCCCTCTCCTTGCACAAATCTACCTTACTCCGTATTCAGTTTGAAGGGGTGAAAAACGAAACCGACGCTACTAACTTAATAGGGGATGAATTATATCTACCTCTAAATATGTTACCCAAACTTAGCGGCAATAAGTTTTACTATCACGAAGTAACCGGTTTTACGGTTACCGACACCAATTTCGGAATTGTTGGAACTATTACAGGCGTTAATGACACGACCGCACAAGCTTTATTTGAAATTGATCACAACGGAAAAGAGGTATTGATCCCTATTAGTGACGATTTAATTAAAAAAGTAGATCGCGAAAAGAAAGACATTCGCATTACCGCTCCGGAAGGGCTGATTGAATTGTACCTTGAATAGGAAGCTATGAACTTATCCGTGGCTTCTATATACTTCGGCAAGCCCAGTGTTGCGCGCTTCTCGTCCCTCGAATCACTCCGCCACCATAATCTTCTATCTTTGTTATAAAATAATTCAAATTACCCAACCGTGAACAAACCTTTCCACTTTAAGCATTTTACCGTTCACCAAGATCGTTGTGAAATGAAAATTGGCACCGACGGCGTTTTGCTAGGTGCTTGGACCTCATTAGAGCACAATCCCACTTCTATTTTGGATATTGGCTCTGGCACCGGAATCATAGCACTACAACTCGCACAAAGAAGTACCGCCGAATTAATTGATGCCATTGAGATTGATGAAAATGCATACGAACAATGTGTCGAAAACTTTGAAGCTTCCTCTTGGGGCGATCGGTTGTTCTGTTATCACGCAGATTTGAATGCATTTACCAAAGAAATGGCCGGTGAACACTACGATTTAATTGTTTCCAATCCGCCTTTTTATGTAGAAGATTATAGCTCCGGAAACTCTGCAAGAGACACAGCTCGCTTTACCGAAGCATTGCCTTTTGAACATTTAGTAGCAAGTGTTTCTATTTTACTATCTGAAACGGGCGTTTTTTCTACCATTATTCCGAAGAAAGAAGAAGAACATTTTATACAATTGGCTTCAACTAAAGGACTTTACGCAAATCGTATTTGCAGAGTCCGCGGCACAGAAACTTCCGAAGAAAAAAGAAGCTTGTTGCAATTTTCATTTACTGAAACCACTCCAAAAATTGAAAATCTCACTATTGAAATCAGTCGCCACAACTATACCAAAGCGTATAAAAACTTGGTACGCGATTTTTACTTGAAAATGTAGGAGGTTAAAGTCGTGATTTCTACATTTGTATTCCTTAAAACTATGAAACCATGAAACCAGATCTTTTTGAAGCTCCCGATTATTATAACATCGATGATTTACTAACCGAAGAGCATAAGCTCATACGCGATGCCGCTCGCGATTGGGTAAAACGCGATGTATCTCCAATAATTGAAGAAGCAGCTCAAGATGCTAAATTTCCAAAATCGATCATTCCCGGACTTGCTGAAATTGGCGCTTTTGGCCCATATATTCCTGAAGAATACGGCGGAGCAGGTTTAGACCAAATAAGCTACGGTCTTATTATGCAAGAAATTGAACGTGGTGATAGTGGTGTTCGTTCTACAGCTTCAGTACAATCTTCATTGGTTATGTATCCTATCTGGAAATATGGTAATGAAGAACAACGTAAAAAATACCTGCCAAAACTAGCTACTGGCGAATGGATGGGTTCTTTTGGCTTAACAGAGCCTGATCACGGTTCCAATCCTGCTGGAATGGTTACCAATTTTAAAGATAAAGGCGATCACTATTTATTAAACGGAGCCAAATTGTGGATTTCAAACTCCCCGTTTTGTGACGTGGCTGTTGTTTGGGCAAAAAATGAAGAAGGTCGTATTCACGGTCTCGTTGTAGAACGTGGTATGGAAGGTTTTACAACTCCAGAAACACACAACAAATGGTCCTTACGTGCCAGTGCAACTGGAGAGTTGATATTTCAGGATGTAAAAGTCCCCAAAGAAAACTTATTACCCAACAAAAGTGGCTTGGGTGCACCTTTGGGCTGCCTAGATTCCGCTCGTTACGGAATTTCTTGGGGCGTTATTGGAGCAGCGATGGACTGTTACGATACAGCCTTGCGCTATGCTAAGGAACGTGTTCAGTTCGGGAAACCGATTGCTGGATTTCAATTACAGCAGAAAAAATTAGCTGAAATGATAACCGAAATCACAAAAGCACAATTATTAGCACTTCGCTTAGGGCAATTAAAAAATGAAGGGAAAGCGACCTCTGCACAAATATCCATGGCAAAGCGAAACAATGTCGATATGGCGTTGAAAATTGCGCGTGAAGCTAGACAAATATTAGGCGGAATGGGAATCACCGGCGAATATAGCATTATGCGTCATATGATGAATTTAGAAAGTGTAATCACCTACGAAGGAACGCACGATATTCATTTGTTAATTACCGGATTGGATATCACCGGTGAAAATGCTTTTAAATAAAAAAGGCTATTAAAGTTTTGATAAAGGCGCTACAATAATTGTGGCGCCTTTTTAGTTTTGTTGAAAAAGAACGCTATGATTGCCCAAATCAACAAAAGAATAAAACCGTATCGCGATACCCTGCTCCACCATCCATTGTATAGCGAAATTAAAACCCCCAAGCATCTCCAGACTTTTATGGAGTACCACGTGTTTGCCGTGTGGGATTTTATGTCATTGCTTAAATCTTTACAAAATAACTTAACGTGTACAAATGTCCCGTGGATTCCTAAAGGCGATCCAGCAACTCGGTATTTAATTAACGAAATAGTATTGGCCGAAGAGACCGACATAAACCTAAAAGGAGAACGTCAAAGTCATTTTGAAATGTACTTGGATGCCATGAAAAAAGCGAAAGCTAACACCGCTCCAATTAATGGTTTTTTAGAGCGTTTAAAAAACACCTCTATTTCCGAAGCGATTGAGCAATCTAATTTACCCGAAGCGGTTCAAAAATTTTTAAAATATACATTCACGGTTATTAAAGAAAACAAACCCCATAAAACCGCTGCTGCTTTTACTTTTGGCAGAGAGGATTTAATTCCGGAAATGTTTTCAGAAATTATTAAAAGAATTCAACAAAACTTCCCGAAAGAAGATTTAACGGAGTTTAAGTATTATTTTGATCGCCATATTGAATTAGATGAAGACGAGCACGGCCCAATGGCGTTGCAAATGGTGAAGAATCTTTGTGGCGATGACGGCAAAAAATGGCGCGAAGCAGAACGAACTATCGTACAGTCGTTACAAGCAAGAGAACAATTATGGGAAGGTGTACTATCTGAAATATTGAGTGACAAACTTGCGTAGCATTAGCCGCAAATTGTATCTTTAAACAAAGAAACCATCGATGTCCTCACAAAAAAGAATTACGAACGCCTACAAGACCGCGCGGCGTATTTCTTTTAACGACCATTCAAAATTTATCATTTTTAGCGATTGCCACAGAGGTGATAACAGTTTTGCCGATGAGTTTGCCAACAACCGGAATATTTACTTTCACGCGTTAGAATATTACTACAAAGAAAACTTTACCTATTGCGAATTGGGCGATGGCGACGAATTATGGGAAAACCTCACCTTTCAATCGGTTTTTGAAGCACACCAAAATGTATTCGAGTTACTTCGGAAATTTTATGCGGAAAACAGGTTGTACCGTTTAATTGGCAACCATGATATGGTGTATAAAAATGAAAAGTATGTCGAGAAAAACCTCTTTAGTTATTTCAATAAAGTAACGGGAAAAGATGACCCACTTTTTCCTGAAATAACCTTCACCGAAGGATTGATTTTAAAATACGAACAAACACAGCAGGAGATTTTTATGCTCCACGGCCACCAAGCCGATTGGATGAATTACCACGGATGGAAATTTAACCGGTTTCTGGTACGTGCTCTTTGGCGACCTTTGCAGGTTTTTGGCATTGGCGATCCCACCAGTCCGGAACGGAATTACAAAGAACTCATAAAAGTAGAACGACGCACCAAAAAGTGGATTGTTGATAACGACAACATCTTTACCATAACGGGGCACACCCACCGCCCCCGGTTTCCTGAACCTGGCGATATAGCCTATTTTAACGACGGTAGTTGCGTGCACCCGCGGAGCATTACCGGGCTGGAAATAGAAAATGGCGAAATTTCACTCGTAAAATGGAACATCTCCACTACAGAAGACGGCACCTTAAAAGTCGTTCGTCTCCTTCTGGAAGGACCACAAAAATTAATCGATTATAAAACTGAATAACATAATTTCACGTAAATAAGATACTATGATAAAGACCATTTCTATATTAACGTTACTTTCAAGCTTCTTTCTATTTCTGAATTGCTCCGTGCAAAAAAGAACCGTAGACAAAGATTCAACTTCAGATTATAAATACTTAGCCCTTGGCGATAGTTACACCATTGGCGAAAGTGTTTGTGACACTTGTAGATTTCCTGAACAACTAAAAAAAGAGCTTAACCAAAGTTTAAATAAGCAAGGTGATTTAAAAATAATTGCCAAAACCGGTTGGACCACCACCGATTTACTAAACGCTATTGCACAACAAAAACCTGCTAGCGATTATGATCTTGTCACTTTATTAATTGGAGTCAACAACCAATATCAAGGACAGCCTTTTTCTACGTATGAAAAAGAGTTTCCTGTTTTATTGGAAAAAGCCATCCAATTTGCGGGTGGAAATAAAGATCATGTGATTGTAGTTTCAATTCCTGATTATGCCTTTACGCCTTTTGGTCAAACGAAAAGTGATCCCAGTAAAATTTCTGAAGAATTAGCGCAATACGACGCTTATGCAAAGAAAATTTCAGAAAAAGAAGGTGTTGATTTTATAGATATAACTCCAATTACCAGAAAAGGATTAGAAAATAAAACCTTAGTAGCCTCAGATGGATTGCATCCTTCAAAAGAAGCGTATAGCCAATTTGTAAAACTATTAACTGTGAAAGCAGTTGAGGTTTTAAAATAAAGTTTTCATTCCGCAGGAGATACGACGAGGAACCACACAACTTTTTAACCCTAAATAACAATTGAAAAGTAAAGCGTGAATAACAGGATGTGATTTCTCCTTTCAGTCGAAATGACAATGACATACGTTGTCATTCCGATAGAGGCACGACGAGGAATCTCATCTGAGTGAACTCGGCCAGTTTAGGAATAAAAATCTTGATGGTAAAAACAAAGCATGAATAATTGGGCAGATCAATGGCACGTGACAAACAGGCTGAGATTTCTCCTTACAGTCGAAATGACTGGAATTAGCTCTCTGGAGCCAATTCCACTTGCAACCCGTCCATTTCAGGGTGTATGTGTATTTGGCATCCCAAACGGCTATTATCTTGTACGTGAAACGCTTCAGCGAGCATTAAATCTTCATCATAACTCATTTCAGGGAGTTCGTGATCGCTTTGCACATAACATTGACAGGAAGCACACATGGCCATGCCACCACAGACACCAATGGTTCCTTCGGGAGCAAGCTCATAGGAGCGAACCACTTCCATAAGGTTCATATTCATATCGGTTGGGGCGTCAATTTGATGGCTTTTACCCTCCCTATCGATTATGGTTATTTTTATATCCTGTGCCATATTTTTATGAAAAAGACCTCACGAGATTTTGAAAGCTTGTGAGGTTTTATCTTATTAGTTTAATTTATCGCTTTAACAACAGCTTTAGGAGCTTGTTTTTTGCTTCCGTCAAATCCTTCTACACCGCCTACGGTGGTATATTTCATAACATATCGTTTATCTGGAAAAATGCGTTGGTAGGCACTTTGGCACATTAATGTTGCCTCGTGAAAGCCACAAAGAATTAATTTTAATTTTCCAGGATAGGTATTTACATCGCCAATGGCATAGATTCCTGGAATATTGGTTTGGTAATCTAATGAGTTGTCAACTTTAATAGCGTTTTTTTCAATTTCCAATCCCCAATCTGCAATAGGCCCTAATTTTGGAGCCAATCCAAACAATGGAATAAAATGATCACATTCTCTGTTAAATACATCTGCACCTCTCTTGATAGAAACACCTTCTATGGTTTCTTTTCCGTAGACATCAATTACTTCAGCAGGGGTAATTAATTCAATTTTACCTAAATTTTTCAGTTCTTGTACTTTTTCTACACTATCCAATGCACCACGGAATTCATTACGACGGTGAATTAGCGTAACGCTTGAGGCTACATCGGTTAAGAAAATACTCCAGTCTAAGGCAGAATCACCTCCACCGGCAATTACAACATTTTTGTCTCGATACACTTCCGGGTCACGTATAATGTATTCCACTCCTTTATCTTCGTATTCTGAAATACCCGTGATAGGGGGTTTACGAGGCTCAAAACTTCCCAATCCACCTGCAATTGCAACTACTGGTGCATGATGTTTTGTTCCTTTATTGGTGGTCACAATAAAAGTTCCATCATCTTGCTTGTCGATGTTCTGTGCGCGTTCGCCCAAGGTAAAACCCGGTTGAAACGGTTCAATTTGTTTCATCAGATTATCGACCAAATCTCCAGCTAATACTTCTGGAAAAGCGGGTATATCGTAAATAGGCTTTTTTGGGTAAATTTCGGAACACTGACCGCCAGGTTGCGGTAATGCGTCAATTAAATGACATTTCAGTTTTAATAATCCGGCTTCAAAAACGGTAAAAAGCCCCGTAGGACCTGCACCGATTATCAATATATCTGTTTTAATCATGAATCTAATTCGTCTTTACAAGTATAAAAGTATAATTGTTTTTAGGGTTAGTAAATGACATAAATCAGTTTACTCTACATTTACTACACTTTCAATTTGGGGAGCATGTTTTTTAATAGTCATTTCCACGCCACTTTTTAGGGTCATTTGGTTTACGGTACAGCCTACGCATGCACCTTCTAAACGCACCACTACTCTTTTCCCATCATCTATAGAGATAAGGGAAATGTCTCCCCCATCGCTTTGAAGAAATGGACGTATTTCTTCCAACGCATCTTCTACCTTTAATTTTAATTCTTGCTCTTCCATATTATTTTTTAACGGCACTACAACCTGCCATTGTTGTTATTTTAATGGCTTCGGTTGGGGGGAGATTTTCGTTACGACGTACCGTTTGCTCCACCACATTTTTTGTTACTTCTTCAAAAGCCTCTTCGGTAGGCGTCGCTGTTTGCATAGCTGCCGGGCGACCTACATCACCAGATTCCCGAATGCTTTGTACCAATGGCACACTTCCTAAAAAAGGAATATCTAAATCTTCAGCTAAATTTTTGGCTCCTTCTTTTCCGAAGATATAATATTTATTCTCCGGTAATTCTTCAGGAGTAAAATAAGCCATATTTTCTATTATTCCTAATACGGGTACTTGTATGTTTTCTTGCTGAAACATGGCGACTCCTTTACGGGCATCGGCCAAGGCAACATTTTGAGGCGTACTCACCACCACAGAACCTGTTAATGGCAAGGATTGCATAATACTCAAATGAATATCGCCCGTTCCTGGAGGTAGATCTACTAATAAGAAATCTAACTCGCCCCAATCAGCATCAAAAATCAGCTGATTTAATGCTTTTGCAGCCATGGGGCCTCGCCAAATTACTGCTTGATCTGGTTTTGTGAAAAACCCTATCGATAATATTTTAACGCCATAATTTTCTACAGGCTTCATTTTACTTTTTCCATCCACTTTTACGGACAGTGGTTTTTCCATAGCCACATCGAACATAATAGGAATGGATGGTCCGTAAATATCAGCATCTAGAACCCCTACTTTAAAGCCCATTTTTGAAAGGGTAACCGCCAAGTTTGCCGTTACGGTAGATTTACCAACGCCACCTTTACCTGAAGCTACTGCTACGATATTCTGGATTCCAGGAATGGCTTTCCCTTTAATCAAGTTAGGGTTTTCCTTTTTTGTTGGAGCTTCTATTTTTATATTAACCTGAACTTTAGCATTAGCATCTATCTTTTCCTGAATGGTTTTTATAATATCCGCTTCAGCTCTTTTTTTAATGTGCAGAGCAGGAGTGGAAAGTGTTAGATCTACAATCACCTCATCAGCAAATGTGACTACATTTTTTACAGCACCACTCTCGACCATATTTTTGCCTTCTCCAGCTACAGTTATGGTTTCTAATGCTTTAAGTATCTCTGTTTTGTTCAATTTCATAAATTCTTTTTCACAATATTTAGACTGATTCTAAAGTACAAATATAACGGTATTAGTTTGGATTTTAAAGGAGTTAGATTGAAATGATTTATGGGTAGATAGATGAAGCTAGAAGTTGGAAATAAATCAATATATAAACAAAAAATACCTTAAAGTTCTTTCATGGGATCCCAGAACAATTCTTCCAAATTTTGAATTTGATTCTCAACCACTTCTATTCCTTCGTTTTCCAATAATTGTTGCATTAAATTGGTGCCTTTAAAGTGATGTTTTCCAGTAAGTAATCCTTTTTTATTTACTACCCTGTGTGCAGGAACGTCTGGATCTTTGCCACTTCCATTCATTGCCCAGCCTACCATTCGGGCACTTCCGGCAGAGCCTAAGTAACGAGCAATGGCACCGTAGCTTGTTACTCTTCCGTAAGGAATTTGTTTTGCGACTTGGTATACTTTTTCAAAAAAACCTTCCGAAGCCATTTTAAATTTCTTGCATGATTTTAAGTAACGTAATAACTGAAATGACCGCCGTAATTATCCCGATAATGAAATTCATATTCACATTCAGTTTATTCTGGTCATCTTTTTGCCTGAAAAACCAAACATACATTGCCAACACGACAAAAGTGCCCAAACCTGAACCCACTACTGCACTCCACAGCCCTGGTTGAGCAAAACTAAACCAACCAAACCCTGCAAACGTGATGCTTATATACACCCAATAAGGAAGGGGTAATAGGTTTACTAATGCTAATAGCATTCCAGAAAATAATCGGTTGGTTTTGGAGTGGTTTACATCATCAGGTAATTGCCTACGGGTATCTTTTGCTATAAAGAAAAAATAAATGGTGATACAGATAAAAATACCTAATGCCACTTTTTGGAGCATGGAAACATACTCAGGATGCTGGTCTAAAAATCGAGCAAAAAACAAGGCAACCAATGTTTGAAACATTACGGTAATGCAAACGCCTGTAGCGAACAAGAACCCTTTTTTCCGGCCTTCTTTCATACTTACTTTTGCCGCGTACAAGTTTAGCAAACCGGGAGGTACCACCCCAATAAAAGCTGCTATAAAGCCGATGGCAAAATTTACTAGTACAGTCATAAAAGCCCTGTTTCTGTTGTGAATATAAACAAAATTATCTACCTAAATTTAAACCGGATGTAGGTTATCTTTTTATTTTCTTCAAGATATTGTTGTTCGTAAAAGGTTTGAATACTCGTCACCTCCTTCGGCGCCTGGCTATTTCCATATACATCGTGGTGTGCATAATCAATGTTTTCATCAAGCCCATGTAATAAACCTAATGTATACCCGTGCATAAACTCACTATCGGTTTTAAGATGTACAAACCCGTTTGGTTTTAAGACTTTTCGGTATTTATTTAAAAAATCTTCATTGGTAAGACGGTGCTTGGTACGTTTGTATTTTATCTGTGGATCGGGGAAGGTGATCCAGATTTCATCCACTTCATTTTCTTCAAAAAGAAGATCAATTAACTCAATTTGAGTGCGAAGAAAACCAACATTATCTAACTTTTCTTCTAAGGCAGTTTTAGCGCCACGCCAAAAACGGGCTCCTTTAATATCGATTCCCAAAAAATTAGTGTCAGGATATTTTCGGGCTAAATTAACTGAATACTCTCCTTTACCACAACCTAGTTCTAGCACTAAAGGCTTGTCGTTTTTAAAGAAGTTCTTTTTCCAGTTTCCTTTTAAGTTTTTGCTATTTGAGAAAACTTCCTCGCGCGTTGGTTGAATTACGTTCTCAAAAGTTTCGTTTTGCTTAAATCGTTTTAGTTTATTTTTACTGCCCACTGTTACCTATTTCTTAGTACTGTTGATAATTTGGTAAAATTAAGGAAATAGTAGTAAGAGACTACATTGTGTACCTTTGTTTTTGTGAACAGCAAAAAAACCATTTTGGTCGCCCCATTGCATTGGGGATTGGGGCACGCTACACGCTGTATTCCTATAATACGTGCGTTGCTTAAAAACAATTACAACGTCGTCTTAGCTTCAGATGGAAGTGCTTTGTTATTGCTTCGGAAAGAATTTCCCGAGTTATCCTACGTTACTTTACCTTCTTACAATATAACGTATCCCAAAAAAGGTGGTTTTTTTAAGCTGAAACTACTACTGAAGGCTCCCTATATTCAGAAAATAATTGTTTCAGAAAAGAAAGTGATTGAAAAATTAGTCGCTGAAGAAAGCATCCACGGAATTATAAGCGACAATCGTTGGGGTGTGCGCAGTAAAAAAATCCCTTCAGTATTTATTACCCATCAATTAAATGTGTTATCGGGGAACACTTCTTTTATAAGTAGTAATCTGCATCAAAACCTAATTAAAAAATTTGATGCGTGTTGGGTTCCAGATTTGGAAGGTACCATAAATTTAAGCGGAACATTAGGCCATTTTAAAGATCTATTAGCTGCTCCCTTTCCGGTTACTTATATAGGCTTACTTTCCCGAATGCAAAAAAAGAAGCGACCTATTGTTTATGATGTTCTGTGTTTACTTTCTGGGCCTGAACCACAACGAACTGCTTTAGAAGAAAAATTGATTTCGGTTTTTAAGAATTCAGAAAAACAAATTTTATTAGTTCAAGGAGTTGTTGAAGACGTAAAAAAAGAAAAGCAAATAGGTGCTATAAAAATTATAAACTTTTTACAAAGCACAGAACTGGAAAAAGCTATAAATGAAAGTGAATACGTGGTTTCCCGCTCTGGCTATACAACTATTATGGATCTCGCTGCCATGGAAAAGAAAGCGTTTTTTATTCCCACTCCGGGACAATTTGAACAAGTTTATTTGGCCAAACAGTTAAAGCAAACTGGTTTTGTGCCAAGTTGCAAACAAGATGAATTTGAAGAAAGTAAACTGCATGAAATTGAAAACTATAAAGGCTTAAAAAGTTTGAATAGTAAAACAGATTTTTCTAGTTTATTTCGATTTTTCGAGCGTGAATGAAAACTCTGACCCTACCCCGTACTGACTTTCCAAATAGATTTTTTCGTCGTGAGCTTCTAGAATGTGTTTTACAATAGAGAGCCCCAAGCCACTGCCTCCTTCTTTACGCGAACCACTTTTATCAACTCTGAAAAATCGCTCGAACAACCTTGGAATTTTATCTTTTGGAATGCCCTCGCCATTATCGGTAACTCGAACAATAACTTTGTTTTTAATTAAGTCTTCAATACTAACTTCGGTAGTTCCATCCTTTTTTCCATATTTAATAGAGTTTACTACCAAATTGGTCAACACTTGTTGTATGCGTTCGCGATCTGCCTCTACAAAAATGCTTTCTTTATAATCAATATCGAACGTTAATGTAATATTTTTCTTGGCGGCTTTCATTTCAAATAAATCAAAAACTCCTTGAATAAGTTCAATAATATTAAACCGCTCTTTATTTAAGTTTAAATCCCCAACTTCTAGTTTCGTGATCATATCCAGGTCTTTCACAATATAAATGAGTCGTTCTACTCCTTTATTAGCACGCTGCAGATATTTTTTACGGATGGCTTTGTCTTCCATAGCACCGTCAAGCAGCGTTAAAATATAGCCTTGAACAGTAAATAATGGGGTTTTTAATTCGTGAGAAACGTTTCCCATAAATTCTTTTCGGTAGTTTTCACGCCCTTTTAGGGTTTCAATCTCTATTTTCTTGGTTTCGGCAAAACGTTCCACTTCTCTAGTGAGTGTTGCCATATCGGTAGTGATTTGCTTTTTATCAAAGGTGGATGCATCTAGCAAACGGACGTCATCATATATTTTTTTTACCCTGCGGTAAATAAATTTTTCAACCCTGTATTGAATAAAAAAGAAGGAAAAACAAAAACATACAATGGCAAATAACAGCAAGAACCAATACAACTCAGTTTTGGTAACATAAAAAAAAACACCCACGACGAGTGTTAAAAAGAATGTTAGAAAAGTAGAGGTATAGGCCGCAAACTTGTATGTTCTTTTAAATTCTTTTGCCATTAAACTACAAATTTATATCCTACGCCTTTAACGGTCTTAAATTTTTCATCGCCCAGTTTTTCACGAAGTTTACGAATATGAACATCGATGGTTCTTCCGCCAACAACCACTTCATTACCCCAAACACGGTCTAAAATCACTTCCCGCTTAAAAACTTTTCCAGGCTTTGAAGCTAATAATGCCAACAATTCAAATTCTTTTCTGGGTAGTACCATTTCTTCTTTCCCTAAAGAAATTTTATACTCCTCTCTATTGATCGTTAAATTACCCAATTTAATCTTTCCGGTTTCTTCTTGGGTTTCTTTATACCGTCTAAGTAAGGCTTTTACTTTACTTACTAGAACTTTTGGCTTAATGGGCTTGGTAATATAATCGTCTGCCCCTGCATCGAAACCAGCTACCTGTGAATAATCTTCACCTCTCGCTGTTAAAAAGGTTATAATGGTTTCAGACAGCTCAGGAATATTGCGCATTTTTTCACAAGCTTCCATTCCGTCCATTTCGGGCATCATTACATCGAGAATGACTAAATGAGGCACTTCTTTTTTTGCCTTTTTTACTGCTTGCTTACCATTTTCGGCAGTAATGACTTGATAGCCTTCTGAAGATAAATTATATCCTACAATTTCTAAAATATCTGGTTCGTCATCGACTAACAGAATTTTTATGTCTTTTTTCTTCATAGAATCTAACTATACAGGTTTAAAAGTTTAAAGATACTATATATTACTTTTTCGTATCGTTTGTTCCTCTAATTGTTAACGATATTGTAACATGGGTTTTCGTAAAATTAGCTTTCTTTTTTAACATATCTCCCTAATGTTAAGCAATTTATAAACTATTCAGAAATTTCCATAACTAATATACAATTATGTATATTTACTTAAAAATCAATCCACAAAGATTCTTTATGATGAAAAAAATTACCTTATTGGTTTTACTTTTTATACCATTTTGTTCATTTTCTCAGATTTCCATTAATGAAATTGATTCCGATCAATCCTCAACGGATACGCAAGAATTTATAGAGCTTTTATCAGATACGCCAAGTTTTTCTTTAGATGGTTATATTGTTGTGCTTTTCAATGGAAATTCAACAGACAACGTAAGTTATAAAACTATCGATTTAACCGGTTTTGAAACAGATACTAATGGCTTTTTTATAATCGCCGCAGATGCTGTTTCAGGAGCAGACATCACATTAGGGGCTAGTAATACCATACAAAATGGTGCAGATGCTGTGGCAATCTATCAAGATGATGCTGCTAATTTTCCCAATGACACTCCTGCTTCTACTACAAATTTAATTGATGCTATTGTATACGGTACAGGTGATGATGAAGATGCAGATCTGTTAGCTGCATTAGGAGAAACGGTTCAGTATGACGAAGATGCAAACGGAAATAAAGACATAGAATCGTTACAGTTAAATAGCAATGGCTCGTTTTGTGCCTCTGAGCCTACTTTACGAGCTGAAAATAATTGTGACCCTTTAAGCAATGACACCATTAATGATTCTCAGTTTTCTTTATACCCAAATCCGACATCTAACGGTTTTATAAACATTGTTTCAAAAATAAACGGGAAAAAACAAGTTGCTATTTTTAATGTATTGGGCGAATTAGTTATAAATACTACATTAACCGGCAAGCACTTATCTATTGCCTCGCTTACTAGCGGGATATACATTGTAAAAATAAGCCAAGGCAACAATTCTATTATTAAAAAATTAGTTGTGAAATAATTTTTAGAAAATATATTTATTAAGGCTCTTGTGTAGACAAGAGCTTTTTTTATTTCCTTATTTTTGAACTGTTATTCTGAAACCATGCTTCACGAAAAAATTTTCAACATACAAACACCCCAGGACTTTAAAACAGTTGCATTAGCTGTGTTTAATTTTCAATATGAGAATGTGAACGTATACCGTCAATTTTGTGAAGCGTTGAAGGTTGACCCAAAAAAAATTACTACGATTGCTGAAATTCCCTTTCTTCCCATTCAATTTTTTAAAAGTCATACTATTAATGCTGAAGGTTACAATGAAGACACCATTTTCACCAGTAGCGGAACCACTGCAAGCGTTACAAGCAAACACTACGTTGCCAATACCAAATTGTATGAGGAAAGCTTTAATAAAGCATTTAAAAAGCAATACGGAAACCCCACCGAATATACCATTCTCGCCTTATTGCCTTCTTATCTGGAACGAGAAGGTTCTTCTTTAATTTACATGGTCGATTCGTTAATAAAGCAAAGCGAAAATGAGCATAGCGGATTTTATCTTGATGATATGGATGCTTTAATCGAAAAGCTCACGCTCTTAGAGGCGAAAGGACAGAAAACAATTTTGCTGGGTGTTTCGTATGCGTTGTTAGACTTAATTGAGACGCAATCATTTCAGTTAAAAAACACAATCGTTATGGAAACCGGCGGGATGAAAGGCCGTAGAAAAGAAATGATAAAAGAAGAGCTACACGCCGTATTACAACAAGGTTTTGGTGTTTCTGAAATTCACAGTGAATACGGGATGACAGAATTGCTCTCACAAGCGTATTCAACCGGAAATGGAATCTTTACCTGTCCGCCTTGGATGAAAATTTTAACACGGGATACAGAAGATCCCTTTACTTATGTCGATGGAAAAACCGGAGGTATAAACGTAATCGATTTAGCAAACTTATATTCTTGCGGTTTTATCGCTACCCAAGATTTAGGAAAACTACATAAAAATAACAGCTTTGAAGTATTAGGAAGGTTTGACGACAGCGATATACGTGGCTGCAACCTTATGGTTTTGTAACTAACTGTTATAAAGTTAATTAAATACTAAATTTTGCCTTTTTTCTGTAAGTAGATAACTATTATACGACTACTGTATCACAAAGATGTCTTGAACCTTCGGGTTCAAATCATAATTGGTTGGTTAGTTAATTTGGAAAGCCCCGCTCCTTTTTAGGAAACGGGGCTTTCTTATGCTGTGAAAATCTTATACGGCTTTAATAATAAAGTAGTTTTTCTTACCGCGTTGTAACAACACAAATTGATTATTGATCAAATCTTCTGCAGAAATTTTATAATCCACTTGTACTTTTTCTCTATTCACCGAAATGGAATTTTGTTGTAACGCTCGGCGTGCTTCCCCATTCGATTTTAAAAAATTGGTTTCTGAAGCTAACGCAGCTATAATATCCATCCCGTTTTCAATTTCAGATTTGTTTATTTCCGCTTGCGGAACGCCTTCAAAAACATCTAAAAAGGTTTGCTCATCCAATGTTTTTAAATCATCTGAAGTTGATTTCCCAAATAATATTTCCGAAGCTTTTACCGCTTTTTCATATTCTTCTTCGTTATGTACCGTAGTCGTTACCTCTTTAGCTAATCGCTTTTGAAGCAACCTTGCATGCGGCGCTTCGTTGTGCTCTGCTATTAAACTTTCGATGGTTTCTTTATCTAAAAAGGTAAATATCTTGATGTACTTTTCAGCATCTTCATCGCTGGTATTTAACCAATATTGGTAAAACTTGTAGGGAGACGTACGGTTAGCATCTAGCCAAACATTACCCCCTTCACTTTTTCCAAACTTACTACCGTCACTCTTTGTAATTAATGGGCAGGTTAGGGCATATCCTTTTCCACTGCCAATACGACGAATCATTTCGGTACCAGTTGTAATATTCCCCCACTGGTCGCTACCGCCCATTTGTAGTGTACAATCGTAGTTTTTGTATAAATGGTAAAAATCGTAACCTTGCACCATTTGGTAAGTAAATTCGGTAAAAGACATCCCATCGGCAGCTTCGCCAGTCAAACGTTTTTTTACTGAATCTTTCGCCATCATATAATTAACCGTTATGTGTTTGCCCACATCGCGAATAAAACCTAAGAATGAAAACTCTTTCATCCAGTCGTAGTTGTTAACCAAAACGGCTTCATTCTCTGCACCCGATTTAAAATCTAAAAACTGAGACAATTGTTCTTTTACACAATTTTGATTGTGCTGCAAGGTTTCTTCATCCAATAGATTTCGCTCATTCGATTTCCCCGAAGGATCCCCAATCATTCCTGTTGCACCACCAACTAAAGCGTACGGTTTATGACCACAGCGTTGATAGAAAGACAATAGCATAATAGGAACCAAGTTCCCAATGTGTAATGAATCGGCTGTAGGATCAAAGCCTATATATGCAGATCGCATTTGTTCCATTAGGTGTTCTTCAGTATCTGGCATCACATCGTGTACCATACCGCGCCATTTCAATTCTTCAACGAAATTTTTCACTTTTAAAATTTTTTATTTGTATTATTTCAGCAAAGATATACCCAATGCCCTTAACAGAAAAGAATACTATAAAAAAGACTATTTTTACAGCATGATTTTAGTCACCGGAGGCACAGGATTAGTCGGATCGCATTTATTGTATTTCCTTCTGAAGGAAAACAAGCAGGTGCGCGCTATTCACAGAAAATCAAGTGATTTGCAAGCCGTAAAAAGGATTTTCGAGTATTATGTAACCAAAGCTGAAGCTGAAACCCTTTTCAATAACATTGAATGGCAAGAAGCCAATATCACCGAAATCCCAGCTTTGACCGATGCTTTTAAAGGCATTACTCATGTGTACCACGCTGCTGCTTACATCAGTTTTAATCCGAAGCATTACAGAAAACTAAAAAAAGCCAATATAGAAGGGACAGCAAATATTGTAAATCTTTGCTTAGCTAATTCAGTAAAAAAATTGTGTTATGTAAGTTCTATTGCCACCTTAGGCACTCCTCTAAATGGAGCCGAAATTACCGAAGAAACCCATTGGAACCCAGAAGAAAAAAACAACGTGTATGCCATAACTAAATATGGCGCCGAAATGGAAGTTTGGCGCGGTACGCAGGAAGGGCTCGATGCCGTTATTTTTAAACCAGGCGTGATTTTAGGAGAAGGATATTGGAATTCTGGCAGTGGTGTTATTATTAAAACCGCTTCAAAAGGTATCCCTTTTTATACCGATGGCGGAATGGGAGTCGTAGACGTACAAGATGTGGTAAAAGCAATGATTGAAGGAATGCATTCCCAAGAAAAAAACACGTCGTATGTTTTGGTGTCTAATAACATAAAATATAAAACACTACTTACTAAAATAGCAACCCGATTGCACGTAAAACCACCGAAAAATCGAGCACCTAAATGGGTTTTAATGCTTTTTAGCAAACTAGATTGGTTGATTTCAAAACTTTTTGGGACGAGAAGAATATTATTGAAAGCTACCGTTAACTCATTATATACGGTCTCTAATTACAGTAGCTCTAAAATTGAAAAAAAATTAGATTTTCAGTTTGCACCTATATCGGAAACATTAAATCGGGTGGTGGATCATTACTCAATAGAATCTTGAGAAGAAACTCGAATAGAAGGAACCAAACCTGATTTTTCAGCAATGCTATCACTTCTCTTTTCTTCGTCAGTTTTATTATTTTCTATTTTTTCTTCTTCTAGTTTTTTAATACTATCTGCTTTTACTTTTAAAGCGGTAAGTCTCTCCTCAATGGTTTTAAACATCGACTCGTAGGTTTCCAGATCAGCTGAATAATAACTATTACTTTTTACTAATTGAAGGCTGTCTACATCATATTTTGCATAAATCAACGAATCTAATTTTAACCCATACGACCGTAATTTCCGGTTATTTACACTCCTAGCTGCGTTGCTAAGGTAGGACTCCGTCATAATGTCGATCATCTTTTCTTTCGAAATAAGATTATCTGGTTTTTCAGGTTCCTGAACACTTTGACACCCAAAAACAATGAAGACTACTATGAGACAAAGGTATTTCATTAGCGGTTAAAGGTTATACGTTCTCCTCGACTTCTGTTCGGAAATTTAAGATTTTCGTAGGCCAATGTTCCATTTACGATTGTATGAGTTACACGTGACTTAAATACCGATCCTTCAAAAGGCGACCAACCACATTTGTATAGAATGTTTTCTTTATTTACAGTCCAAGGCGATTGTAAATCCATCAAAACCAAATCTGCTTTATAGCCTCTGCGAATATACCCTCGATCTTTTATTTGGAATAAAATAGCGGGATTATGCGCTGTTTTTTCTACAATTTTTTCTAAAGTAATAAGTCCTTTGTGATACATTTCCATTAGAGCAACCATGGCGTGTTGCACTAGAGGACCACCAGATGGTGCTTTTGTATACACATTGTTTTTTTCGTCCCAAGTATGCGGAGCATGATCGGTAGCGATAACATCAATACGGTCGTCTTTCAAGGCTTTCAATAGTCCATCCCGGTCTTTTTTAGTTTTCACTGCCGGATTCCATTTAATTTTAGTGCCTTTGGTTTTATAATCTTCATCACTAAACCAAAGATGATGGATGCACACTTCGGCCGTTATCTTTTTTTCTGAAAGTGGTATTTTATTACTGAAAAGATGTGTTTCTTTTTCAGTTGAAAGATGAAAAACATGCAATCTAGCACCGGTTTTTTTAGCCAATTCTATCGCTTTGGAAGAAGAAAGGTAACACGCTTCTTCACTTCTAATAACAGGATGTTTTTCTAAAGGAATATCATCTCCATATTCTTTAATGTGTTCTTCTAAGTTTTTTTTGATTGTGGCTTCGTCTTCACAATGCGTAGAAATCAACAATTTGGTTTTACTGAAGATATTTTCAATCGTTTCAGGGTCGTCCACCAACATATTTCCTGTTGAAGAACCTAGAAACAGTTTTAATCCAGCAACTTTAGTGGGATCGACTTTTAAAATTTCATCGAGATTATCATTTGTGCCCCCAAACATAAAGCTATAATTAGCCCAAGAAGTTTTTTTGGCAATGGAAAACTTATCCTCTAGAAGCTCAATCGTTGTCGCTTGCGGAATGGTATTGGGCATTTCAATAAAGGTAGTAATCCCTCCAGCCACAGCAGCTTTCGACTCAGTTTCAATATCGGCTTTATGCGTTAAGCCCGGCTCTCTAAAATGAACCTGATCGTCTATCATTCCCGGCAATAAGTACTGCCCATCTGCATCAATAATCTTCGTATCGGAAGATTTTGCACTGATACTGTTGGAAACCTCAGCAATTATATCATTTTCTATAAGCACATCTCCTTGAAATATACTTCCTTCATTAACAATGTTTGCGTTCTTTATTAAAATGCTGTTCATTTAAATTTCATTAAAATCATTACCGCCAAAAAGGCTTTTAAATTTCATTTTTATCACTCCAAAAATAGCTTCGGAAATAATCCCTCTATCCATTTTTGATTCGCCCTTTGTTCTATCTGTAAATATAACCGGGACTTCTTCTATTTTAAATTTTGCTAGATAGGCTTTAAACTTCATTTCTATTTGAAACGCATATCCTACAAACTGTATTTTATCTAAATTTATTTTTTGAAGTACTTTACGCCGATAGCAAACAAATCCAGCCGTAGTATCGAAAATATCCATGCCGGTTATAAACCGAACATATTTTGAAGCTGACCAAGACAACAATACTCTATCCATTGGCCAGTTTACTACATTCACTCCTTTTACATACCGGGAACCGATTGATACATCGGCTCCGTTTTTTCTACACGCATTAAGCAATCTAATTAGATCGTTTGGGTTATGTGAAAAATCGGCATCCATCTCAAAAACATACTCATAATCCCGCTCCAACGCCCATTTAAACCCTGCGATGTATGCTGTTCCTAATCCCGCTTTTTCTTTTCGTTTCAGTAAAAAAAGTTGATCTGGATAGCTTTCAAAAAGAGATTCAACTACTTGCCCCGTACCATCTGGCGAATTATCATCAACAACCAGTATGTGAAAATTCATCCCTAACGAAAAAACATTACGCAACAACCGCTCAATGTTTTCAATTTCGTTGTATGTAGGGATAACCACAAGGGCATTCAACATAGCCTGCTTTTTATCGCAAATGTAGCCTTTTTTAAGCAAATATGGGTAATCAAAATTCTAATAGAATCGCTTTTTGTCAAGTCTATTTTAATGTACCTTTATCGCTTAAATTGGAGAGGTGCAGTATATTGAAAGGCATATAGAATCAATGGATTGGGTGACCGTCACCTTGGTTTTCTGTCTATTGATTGTTACAATTGCGAAATATGTGTACCCAAGAGAGTTTCAGCAATTTATAACCTTGCCAATAAGCAACAAATATTTTTTGGTTCAAGGGAAGACACAGCAAATTTTCCATCTTTTCAACATTTTGCTATTTATTGTTCAAGTATTTTCAGTTTCCTTATTTATATTTCTTTTTTTTAAAGTTTTACAACCAGAAACCGTACAAGCTAATAAATACCTTTTTATTCAAATATGTACCGCTTATTCTGTCTTTGTTTGTGCAAAATTTAGCGTTGAAAAAATTATAGGAACAGCCTTTTCACTAGACCCTGTTATAAACTCATATTTGTTTCAAAAATTGAGCTACCGAAACTTAATTTCACTTTTTCTATTTATAATCAATCTTTTTCTGTATTATATTATCCAACCCACGGGCACATTACTTCTTTTATTCACAGCTGCAATCATACTGTTTAATGGTATTGCCCTGTTTTACAGTTACAAAACGAACAGAAATTTAATAATGAGTAATTTCTTCTATTTTATTTTGTATCTTTGCGCACTTGAAATCTCGCCCTATTTTATCTTGTATAAAACGTTGGTTTAGATAGAAAGAATTTAAAAAAGCTGATCTTATGAAAGTGAAAACTATTTTAGTTTCACAACCTGAACCTAAGGTTGAAAACTCCCCCTATTTTGATCTTATTGATAGACAAAAAGTAAAAATAGATTTCAGACCTTTTATTCATGTTGAAGGTGTTTCTAGCAAAGAAGTTAGAACACAAAAAGTTGATTTATCTCAGTACACGGCAATTATTTTAACAAGTAGAAATGCAGTGGATCATTTTTTCAGAATAGCTGAAGAAATGCGATTTAAAGTGCCAGATTCCATGAAGTATTTTTGTCAAAGTGAAGCTGTTGCTTACTACCTGCAAAAATATGTAGTGTACCGAAAACGAAAAATTTACGTTGGTAAACGTACCTTTCAAGAACTGATGCCACTCGTTAAAAAATACAAGAACGAAAGTTTTTTACTTCCTTCCTCAGATAAGTTGAAACCTGTCGTTCCTGAATTGTTAGATGAATTAGGTGTAAAATGGAAACAAGCTACTTTTTACAAAACCGTAGTTAGTGACCTTTCAGATCTTCGCCATGTATCGTATGATATTTTAGTGTTTTTTAGCCCTAGCGGAATTGTTTCACTTTTGGAAAACTTCCCAGATTTTGAACAAAAAAACACACGAATCGCTGTGTTTGGAAATACAACCGTAAAGGCGGTAACCGATAATGGCTTGCGAGTAGATATTCAAGCTCCTACAACCGAAACCCCTTCTATGACAATGGCTCTTGAAAAATACATTAAAGAGGTTAATAAAAAATAGAGAGGGTCTATTTAAAAAATTTCCAATAAAAAAACGCGCTGTATGTAAACAGCGCGTTTTTTTGTTATTAGTGAATGTGGGTTATCCTTTTATAGGTGCTCCAGAAAGAATTTCTTCATTCGCATACGATTCAAACTTTTCAAAATTAGTTTTAAACGATTTTGCTAAAGATTCAGCTTTCGCATCATATGCGTCTTTATCTGCCCATGTTTCCTTCGGATTTAATACATCATCTGGTACATTAGGGCATTCTTTTGGCATATTCAATCCAAAAATAGGGTGCTTTTCATATGCCACGTCTTTCAGCTGATTGTTCAGTGCTGCTGTAATCATAGCCCTTGTATATTTAAGCTTCATACGTCGTCCAGTGCCATAAGGACCTCCTGTCCAACCTGTATTTACCAACCATACATTTACACCAGATTCTTTCATTTTAGCACTTAGCATTTCGGCATATTTCGTTGGGTGCAACGGCATAAAAGGCGCTCCAAAACATGCAGAAAAACTTGGTAGTGGCTCATCAATACCAGCTTCGGTACCAGCTACTTTTGCCGTGTATCCGCTAATAAAATGATATGCTGCTTGACCCGGTGTCAATTTTGAAATAGGAGGCAATACCCCAAAAGCATCTGCCGTAAGGAAGAATATATTTTTTGGGTTTTTACCAATAGAAGGTTGCTGTATGTTATCAATGTGATAAATTGGATAACTTACCCGCGTGTTTTGTGTAACAGAAGTGTCTTTAAAATCTACATGACCTTCACTATCCATTACTACATTCTCAAGAATCGCTCCCGGCTTGATTGCCTTAAAGATATCCGGTTCTTTTGTTGCCGAAAGATCAATCACTTTTGCATAACAACCTCCTTCAAAGTTAAATACCTCGTTCTTGGATGTCCAACCGTGTTCATCATCTCCAATCAATTTTCTTTCAGGATCTGCAGATAATGTTGTTTTCCCGGTTCCAGAAAGACCAAAGAAGATTGCTGTTTCACCGTCCTCACCCACATTGGCAGAACAGTGCATCGGCAATGTATTTTTAAATACCGGTAATATAAAGTTAAGGGCAGAAAAAATACCTTTCTTAATTTCACCCGTATAACCAGTACCACCAATTAGAGCAATTTTTTTACTAAAATTTAAAATTGCAA
>CAJXPE010000021.1 GCA_913057965.1 uncultured Marixanthomonas sp.
TCTACACGTAAGGAGTCGTCGGCAGCGTCAGATGTGTATAAGAGACAGCTTATAATGTAGTTGGGTTAAGCTCCTTTCCATCTGAAGAAAGCGACATAAATGAAGTTAGAATACCGAAGCAACTCATAGACACATTAAATAATATCTCAATATCAACTACACGAGGAATATTATTTACAAAATTTCAAGGTACCAAAATTCAAAATATCATATTACCTCTCATAAGTCAAAAAGAACTTAATAAAGCATTAGAAAAGAAATAATAATTACAAACTTATTATTTCTTTTCTCATTCTATTCTTTTGGCGTTTGGCTAATATTCTAGTCTTTTCCTTATCGGATATCACACCCTTTCGGGTGGAGCTTTTGGATGCACCACTATCCTCCAGCTCCGACTTCAACACTGTCACGTGTTGCTTAATTAAATCTATGTGAGCCTCGATTTCTGAGATTCGACTTAGTATTTTCTTATTATCCATAATTAGATCAGTTTCTGAAACAAGTACTCCTGGTATTCAAAGTAATTTATCTTTTGAAATTCTCTGTAGAAATACTGATAGTTTCTAGCATCTGGATAAACCTCCTTGAAAGAATTGTAGAACTCCTTTAAGTTACTACCAAAAGCAACAGTCACATTGTCTTTGTTTGCTACGTAAAACGCTGTAATATTTTTATTACTCATATATCAAATGTAAAATAAATTAAGATAGTTTACAAAACTATTTGTTTATGTAAATATTCATAAGTATATTTACATTTTGTAATTAAAACTATATCTTATGAAGAATAATTCAACTATTACCTATCCACACTACACAAAGGAAAATATCAATCAAGTTGAAAAACTAATTGAAAAGGAATCAGATTTTAGAGAGTTCGTTAATTCTATCCGGGAGACTAGAAACGGACTTTATACTATTTTAGAAACACGGCCAGATCTAGAAGATAAAATTGCTGGCCAGTTTCACGCTTTGAACAAACTGATTGCTGCACTACTACCTCGAAACGGTTATGAATACCCTCCTTACCAATAGATTTATAAATTAAAAACTGGGGAGTAGTATCAAATATAGTAATTTTTATATATTGTTAAAAAATTTAAAATGATCAGCTTCAAAGATATTTCCGAATCTGGAAATGAACTTAAATCACTTTTAAGTCAGGTTTTTGTTATACCCTTTTGGTATGTTGCTATCCATATTTTTCACAAAGATTTTTTTTACGACAATGACTTTTTTCTAATCATTGCATATTGTTTATGTCTAACCTTAGTATCATCTTTATTAATAGGTATAATAATTATTCACACAAATGATGACTTAGATATAAAAGAACAAGGAATTTTTAATATTAGAGCTAATTCAACCATCGTTGTATTACAGATTGTATGGCTTTCAATTCTTATCGTGTCTGGATATTTTTTTAATGTATTCTTTTACTTGAAGTTCTATTTTTGGTCCTTTCTCATAACTTATATAGTGCCAATATCATTGATAATTTTTCTTGTAAAAACCAATAAAAAGAAAAAGGAAGAAAGTTAATAACATCAGATTTTGTTACTATAAGGTTACTGTAAAAAGCAAAACCCCTCTGAAAACAAGTGTTTCAAAGGGGTTTATTGTACCTTGGGCGGGAATCGAACCCGCACGTCGTTAGACACTGGATTTTGAATCCAGCGTATTTGATATTAAATTTCACTAAATACACTTATAATCAACTGATTAATAAATATTTAATTTTTATTGATTTCATTTGATATGGTCTAAAATCAATAAATGTTGTACCTATGTTGTACCAAAAATGATTATCTTTATATTCTCAATACTTAAGATATGGCATCAAACGCAAAAATAGTACTTCGGAAAAAGCCCAATAAAGAAGGGCATTGTCCTCTTTGTATTCGTATTACTAAAAACCGTCGCTCAAATTATCATTATATAGGTCATAATATTGACCCTAATGATTGGGATGGAAAAAATATTAGAGTTAGAAAATCACACCCTTACTCAGATAGGTTAAACGGCTTGCTTAGTACTAAACTGTCTGAGGCGAATAAGATGCTGATTGATTTGCAATCGAGCAAAAAGGATATATCGGCTAATCAAATAAAAGAGAAACTTTATGCATCTTCCGAATCAGTTACTTTTTTCGAAGTGGCACAAGATTTTCTTGATGATTTAGAAGCAAACGAAAAGCTGTCTAGGCTCTCGACCGACAAGGCTCGTGTTAACCACGTATTGAACTTTACCAAATCAAAACAACTTACCTTTCAAGAAATTGATGAAAACTTTCTAAAGAGATTTAAAACTTACCTCCGTACAAAACACAACCTATCGGAAAGGTCGATAGTAAATAATCTTATTGTGATTAGAACTATCTATAATAGAGCTATTAAATTGGGTATAGTAGATAGAAAACTCTATCCCTTCGGTTCAGATAAAATACGGATTAAGTTCCCTGAAACCGAAAAAATAGGCCTTACCAAAAATGAGGTCATAAAACTTGAATCCGTTGAAAATCTGACCGACAACGAGACTCACGCTAGAAATGTTTGGCTTTTCAGTTTTTATTTTGCCGGAATTCGGGTAGCTGACGTATTGAAAATTCGTTGGACCGATATTTATGACGAAAGGCTGCATTATCGAATGAACAAGAATTTAAAATTGTTATCCCTTAAAATCCCAGATAAAATATTTCCGATTTTGGAATATTATCAGGACAGTAAACAAAATGATGACGATTTTATATTTCCGGAAATGAAAAAGGCAAATTTACAAGATGCAAAAGATGTCTATGCTAAAACAAAAACGGCCAACAAGAAATTCAATAAATATTTGGTATCGGTCGCTGATAAAGCCAAAATATCAAAAAAAGTAACTATGCACATTGCTAGACATACATTTGGGAATATATCGGAAGATAAAATCCCAATTAATATGCTCCAAAAATTATATAGACATTCATCGATTACCACTACTATAAATTACCAATCTAACTTTATGCATAGGGATGCCGATAATGCTTTGGATAGCGTCATTAATTTTTGATTTCTGAAATTCTAAATCATCTTTGCACAATCTGTGCATCACAATTTTATTATCTTTGCAGGGTGAAAATATTAACTATCATATTATCCGTTTACTTTTTGGTACTCAATGTTGTGCCGTGTGATGATAGTGAAGTTAGTTTATATGATTTTCAAAATGACTTACAAACACAGTTAAATCATAATTCAGATAATACCGAACAGCCGGTATGCATCAATTTTTGCCTTTGTAGCTGTTGTCACGTAAATGTTGTAAATGTCGATGTAGTTCCGTTTGTTATGCCATCTTTTGATATTTCTTCTGAAATATTCTTCCATTCTGATGGTTTTGGAAAAGATCTTCCCCTCTCCCTTTTACAGCCACCACAGGCATAATTCAGTTTTTTTAAAGGATAATTATATCCTTTTTTGACCAAATCCTGGTTCTCATACTAGATCCTTGGTCCTATTGATAGATTTTGTTAGGCACAAAATTATTATCAAGAATTTTAACTGAATTAAATTTTTATTTATATGATTAATAAGATAATCGCATTTTCCATTAATAATAAATTTATTATTGGACTACTTACCTTAGCGCTGATAGGGACGGGTATTTGGTCCATGATGACCGTCAACCTGGGATCGGTGCCAGATATTACTAACAATCAGGTTCAGGTGATCACCCAGTCGCCAAATCTTGCCACAGAAGATATTGAACAATTTGTAACCTATCCCGTAGAACTTTCGATGGGTAATTTACCTGGAGTTACAGAGATTCGCTCTATTTCACGGTTTGGACTTTCGGTAGTTACTATTGTTTTTAAAGATGATATGGGAACTTATCTCCCTCGTCAACTAGTACAGGAAAAACTTAATGAATTGGGAGAAACCATTCCCGATAAATTTGGAAGTCCTGCTATGGGACCTATTTCAACCGGATTGGGTCAAATTTATGAGTATACCATAAAGCCAAAGGAGGGATACGAAACTGAATATTCTCCCATGGAACTACGAACTATTCAGGACTGGATAATCAAGCGACAACTTACCTTGCTGGAAGGTGTGGTGGAAGTAAATTCTTTTGGAGGCTCCATAAAACAATATGAGGTAGCAATCAATCCTGAGAAATTAAACAGTATGGGTATAAGTATCTCTGAGGTTTATGAGGCGCTGGCCCGAAACAATGTGAATACCGGTGGATCTTATATTGAGAAAAATAAAATGTCAAATTTTATTAGAGGTGAAGGTTTAATCCGTTCACTGGAGGATATAAGGAAAATTGCTATTACTACCGAAAATTCTATTCCGATAACTATTGGAGATGTTGCGGAAGATGTTCAGTTTGGAAATCAGGTACGCTACGGAGCTTTCACTCAAGACGGAGAGGAAGCCGTAGGCGGGATAATAATGATGTTAAAAGGCGCCAATCCCAATGCCGTAATTCAGGATGTTAAAGATAGGATGGCAGAAGTTGAAAAGTCACTTCCTGAAGGTTTGACCATAGAGCCAATTATTGATCGGAGTGAATTAATAGCACGAACAACCGATACTGTTAAAACAAATTTACTGGAAGGTGCATTGATAGTGATTTTTGCCCTGGTATTGTTATTAGGTAGTCTAAGAGGTGGACTTATTACTGCTACCACTATTCCCTTATCACTGCTTTTTGCTTTTATTTTAATGAAACAATTCAATGTCTGGGCCAATCTAATGAGTTTGGGCGCTATTGACTTTGGAATCATTATAGACGGTGCAGTGATTATCATCGAGGGAACCGTGTATGAAATACAAAAACGGATAAGATCTGGCAAGGTGAAATTCAATCAGGCTAAAATGGATGAAGTAGCCTATGATGCTGGGAGCACGATGATGAGTTCCGCATTTTTTGGACAGATTATAATTCTTATTGTATTCACGCCTATACTTTTTCTTACGGGGGTAGAAGGTAAAATGTTTAAGCCGATGGCGTACACTTTCGGTTTTGCCATGATAGGTGCTATTTTCTTATGCCTTACCTATGTCCCTATGATGTCTGCCCTATTTATGAAACCCATTCAGAATAAAAAGAACTGGTTTGGAAGGTTTGAACGCTGGCTGGAAAGGATAAGTGATAAGATAATTGGTGGAATACAAAGGGTATATATGCCTTTACTGAAAGGGGCATTAAAACTGAAGCTCATTGTTGTAGGTGCTGCTGCTGTTCTACTTGTATTAGCCGGTTTCCTTTTTTCCAGAATGGGAGGAGAATTTGTGCCTCAACTGGATGAAGGGGATATTGCAATGCAGGCTTTAATCAGACCAGGAAGTTCATTAACAGAGTCTATTGAAGTTTCCAAAAAAATAGAAAATATCCTTCTAGAAAATTTTCCTGAAATTAAAACAGCAACAGCAAGAATTGGAGTAGCGGACATCCCAACAGATCCAATGCCGATGGATATAGCAGATATGTACCTGATTCTTGAAAAAGATAAGGATAATTGGACAACCGCTGAAACTAAAGAAGGACTTATAGCGCAAATCAAGGAAAAACTCAATAAAGAACTTACTGGGGTAAACCTTGTGTTTACGCAACCTGTAGAATTAAGGTTCAACGAATTATTAGAGGGGGTTAGAGAAGATATTGCGGTTAAACTATATGGAGAGGACCTGGGGGTGTTGTCGGAAAAGGTACAGGAAATGGCCAGTATTATCCAAACCGTGCCTGGTGCAGGAGACGTAAACGCGGAGCGAACATCAGGCCTCCCACAAATGACCGTTAAATTTAACCGTGATAAAATTGCGCAATATGGACTGGATATCCAAAAAGCCAATGATTACATAAGTACAGCTTTTGCAGGAGGAACAGCCGGAGTCATTTTTGAAGGAGAAAAACGATTCGATTTAGTAGTTCGATTTGATGAGGAACATAGAAAGAATATTGATGATTTGCGTGGTATGTATATCGATCTTCCAGACGGAGCTCAGGTGCCTATAAAAGAAATAGCAGATATTGAGTATGTTCCGGGTCCTATGCAAATTTCAAGAGATGATACCTACAGAAGAACCTATGTGGGTGTAAACGCCCGGGGAAGGGATGTAGAGTCTGTGGTGAACGACATTCAGCAAAAATTAGATGAGGAATTAGAATTGCCACCAGGTTATTATATTACTTATGGAGGGGAGTTCGAAAACCTTCAGAGTGCCAAAGACCGATTAGTGATTGTGGTACCGATAGCCTTATTCCTGATTTTCGTGCTTCTATATTTTGCCTTAAAATCTTTTTCCCAATCTATCATGATCTATATGGCGATACCATTGGCTGCTATCGGAGGTGTTTTTGCCCTTTGGTTAAGAGGTATGCCATTTAGCATTTCCGCAGGTGTAGGCTTCATTGTTCTGTTTGGTGTTGCAGTTTTAAACGGACTGGTACTAATAAATAGATTCAATTCTTTAAAAGAAGAAGGAGTAACCAGTCTAAGAGATAGAATTTTTACAGGAACCAAAGAACGAATACGACCTATTATGTTAACAGCAACAACAGATATTTTCGGTTTTTTACCAATGGCATTTTCCACATCTGCCGGTGCAGAAGTTCAACAACCACTTGCTACAGTTGTTATAGGTGGTATGCTTACGGCTACCTTGCTTACGCTGGTGGTTCTTCCTGTCCTTTATACATTTGTAGAGAAGAGACGGGAGAAAAAGGAACAGAACAAGCTTGGTTCTTCCAATTCACGATCTTTAGCTACGATTTTGATAATTGGCTTTGTTTTAGGCGGAACCTTTTCTGTAAATGCACAATCTGATGCAATGTCATCTGAATATTCACAACAGGATTCTTTACAAACTATTAGTTTGCAAGAGGCTAAAGAAATGGCAATCCAAAACTTTCCGCAATTAAAAGCTGCTCAACTTGAAATTGAAAGTGAGGAAGTATTGCGTAAAACCGCCTATGATTTTGGAAATACCCAAATCTTTACAGGAAAAGAAGAAGTAGGAAATGGCTCTGATGGGGTCTATACTCAAATTGGCGTCCAACAGCAAGGCATTGATATTTTTGGAATTGCCCCCCGGTTAAAATTGCAGAAAGAAAGGGTTGCCCTTGCTGAAAGTGCCTTAGAGTTATCTACTATTGAAATTGAACGTGAAGTAAGCAGGGCCTGGGCCTCGGTTTATACAACTAAAAGGACATTCCAGGTTTATAGAAAAATGGATTCAATTTTTGAAGATATTGAAAGGGCTGCAAGAATCAGGTATGAAACAGAGGCCACCTCCAAATTGGAATATCTTGCTACCTCCAACCAGGCGAACGAGGTTAAAATACAGCTGGAACAATCGTACCGAGATTACCTGAAATCAATACAGCGTTTAAACCTATGGTTCGTTAGTGACACAATCTATGATGTACCAGATTTGCCTGTTGAAACTTTAGACGAACCTTTAAACTTTCTGGTAGAGTCGCTTGAAAATCATCCGTTGCTACAGGTTTCGGAACAAAGGATAGATGTTGCCAAAGCGGTTACCAGAGAACGAAAATCTGAATTTTTGCCCAAATTTCAGGGTCAGTACGGTAGGCAGGAAATAGCCGGGCAATCGGGTTTCTTCCAATATCAAATAGGAATTCAAATTCCGCTGTTTTTTGGGCCGGAATTAGGCCGTACACAGGAAGCACAAGTAAATAGACAGATTGCAGAGCAAAACTTTTATCAGGATAAAATCGAACTGGAAACCGCCTATAAAAATATGCGTGAAGACTATATCAAATGGAGAAACTCATGGAATTATTATAGGGATGAAGCACTTCCTTTAGCACAGGAACAACAGGAAGGGTCAGTATTAGCATTTAAAGAGGGAGCTATAGATTATATAACTTTCCTTCAAAATATAAGGGATGCCATTAGAATTGAGGTAAATGCCTGGAGTGCTTTTAATGATTATCTCGACAGCCGTTACCAACTGGAATATTACCTTAAGAATTCAAATTAAAAACTAAGAAAGAAAACGATATGAACATAAGATCAATAAATATTTTAATGCTTGCCTTATCACTTACATTGTTTTTGGGGTGTGAAGAAAATTCTAATTCGGAAAAAGATACTCAGGAGACTAAAGCATCGGATTCTAAAGAAACAAAAGGTCACAATGAAGAAGAAGGCGGGATGCGCTCGGTACATCTTTCAGAGATGAAATTTAATAGTTTGGGAATCAAAGTAGATACCTTACCTAAGAAAGCATTATCAGGAATAGTGGAAGCCAATGGACAACTAGAAGTGCCGCCTCAATACGAAGCTACAGTTACGGCCGTCTTAGGGGGCAATATAAATTCAATAAAAGTTATTGAAGGGGATAAAGTTAATAAGGGTCAGATACTGGCGTACCTTTCCCATCCTACTTTGACGAAAATCCAAACGGACTATATTAACGCCTATAACCGGATGCAGTTTTTGGAAAAGGAATTTGCAAGGCAAAAACGATTATATGAAGCCGAAGTAGGGTCGGGGAAATCTTTTCAACAAACACAGGCAGATTATCAGTCTGTACAAGGTGAAGTACGTGGATATGAATCACAATTACGTCAGTTAAACCTTAGTGTTTCCAGGGTTAGAAATGGGGAACTTTACGAATATATCCCGGTAGTTAGTCCTATTGAAGGTTATATAGAAAAAGTAAAGGTGCAAATTGGCCAATATGTAGAACCACAAACCAGTATGTTTATGGTAGTTGATAATGAACATGTTCATGCCGATCTAATGGTTTTTGAAAAAGATATTTATAAGGTTAAAGAAGGTCAAAAAATTTCTTTTACGCTGGAATCGGTTCCTGGAAGTAATTTAACGGGAGAGATTTATTCCGTGGGAAAACAATTTGAACAAAACCCCAAAGCGGTACACGTACATGCAGAAATAGATAATAAGAAAGATTATCTTATTCCTGGTATGTATATCAAAGGAAAAATTAGAACAGGAGAAGATGCGGTAACTGCATTACCGGAAGAGGCAGTGATTGAAGAAGAGGGAAATCCTTACATCTTTACGGCCCAAAAGCATCAGAAAGATAGTAAAACCGAGTGGGAACTAAAACCAGTACAGGTGAGAACGGGGATTAATGAAGATGGTTGGGTTGAAATTAAACTGCTGGAGCCACTTTCGGAAGGTACTTTAGTTGCATATAATAATGCCTATTACCTTATGGGAGAGATGAAAAAAGGGGAAACAGGAGATGACGATTAAATCTGATTAACTGTAAAGCTGCCTAAGAACAGTTGTTATAGTCATTCGTGCTTTGCCAACTGCTTCTTTGCCCTTTGCAATATCTATTAAATACCTAAAAAGACTAAAAAAATGAAAGAAATAAAAGCATTTGTAAAACCGAACAGGATACAAAGGGTCATTGAGGCTCTATCGGATAACGGATTTAAAAGTATGACCCTGTCTCAGGCAGAAGGTACCGGAGCGTTCAAGGCAAAAGGAGCAAAACCGTCACTCGATTTTCACGTAACTGACAGTCCCGTGATTAAATTGGAACTCGTCTGCCAGAACGACGAGGCTCAGAAGGCTATAGATATTATAACCGAAAACGGTAAATCTCCGGAAAAGGGCGACGGTATTATCTATGTAACCAGTATAGACGACGCCTTTAAAATCAAAACTGGTGAATCTCTCAAGAGGTACGACTTATAAAACCCGATGTAAAATGGAAGACATAGTAAAAAAACTGGAAGAAAAGGGCGTTAAACCTACTGCTATGCGCTTGTTAACCTACAAACATTTATCAAAAATGGAGGTAGCAATAAGTTTGGGAGAACTCGAAAAACATTTCAAAAGTTCAGAGCGTAGCACCCTATTTCGTACTATGAAAACATTTGAGGAAAACAAATTGGTACACGCCATCGAAGACGGTACTGGCTTTGTAAAATATGCCCTTTGTGATGAAGATTGTCAATGCGAAGTTGGCAATGACCTTCATTTGCATTTTCACTGTAATAAATGTGATGAAACAATTTGTCTCACAGACCATAAAATACCCCAAATCAACTTACCCCAAGGTTTTAAGGCAGAAAACATCAATTTGATCGTACAAGGGATATGCGTTAAGTGTGGCAATGAAAGTGCAGATTCACGATGAATTTAAGGTATTATAATTTAAAAAAAATAAAATGATGACTATAACTCATAAAAACAATACCCTCTTCCTTATTGCTAAAGGTGTGCTTGACCCCAATGACTGCGAGAACTTTTTTTTGGAGCTGAACAGACAAATAAATTCTGCTAAAGATGTCCGTTGTTATTTTGAAATAAAGGATTGCCAGGGCTGCACACCAGAGGTGTTTGAGAAAGATTATTTTCAGAACCTTGAAAAAGAGAAACACCTTGAGAAGGTTGCGATTGTAGGTTCTTTTAAATATCAAGAAGAACTCACTAAGCTCTTAATGCCCTTTTCTAGGGCACATATCAGATATTTTGATAGTAAGGATTCCGTTACTGCCAAAAAATGGATTGAGGCTTAAACAGAAAATTCATAAACATTTAAAAACAGATATTATGAAACAGATTAAGAATGCAGGTATTCTAATGATTTTGGTGGCTTTTATGATAAGCTTTCAGAGCAATGCACAAAACACAGACAAAATTTTGAAGAACCCTGAAAAAAGGGAACAGGTTATGACGGGCATTATCAATAATTCCGAGATGAGAATGGAAATGATGGAAAAAGTGATGAAGGTGGAAAGTGCCAGTGTAAAATGGACGAAGACGATAGTGATTTAATTTTTCACTTTTATTTTTAGAAGCTTTTAAAGCAAGAAATTTAATAGAAAATGGAAGATAACAAACTAGATAGAAGGAACTTTATCAGGCTTGGTAGCCTGGGGGCAACTGTTGTTATTACCTGGCCCCTTTTAAATTCCTGTAACGGTTTTGCTTCAGAAAAGAAAAACACCGTCAATCCCTATTTTCAAGCAGATTTAGACTTAGAATTGACAGCTCAAGAAACAGATATTCAATTGTTTCAAGGGAATACAACTAAGGTTTGGATGTTTGAAGGAAACGTTCTGGGCGGAGACAAAACAGCAGTACAAAAATTAGGGAAGAGCTATTTGGGACCTATAATAAGGGTGCGAAAAGGACAGAAAATAAGAGTTCGTTTCAAGAATCAATTACCTGAGGAAAGTATTGTTCATTGGCACGGTATGCACGTTCCAGAAGAAGATGATGGCCATCCTAAAGATGTAATAGCTAATGGTGAAACTTATGTGTATGAATTTGAAATAATGAACCGTGCCGGCACCTATTGGTTCCACCCACATCCCCACGGACGTACCGGGCCACAGGTATATAATGGTCTTGCAGGGCTTTTTATTGTTACGGACGATGAAGAACAACGGTTGAAATTGCCATCAGGCGAATACGATGTTCCCGTTATACTGCAAGATCGCCAGTTCGATGGCAATAATCAACTGGTATATCTAAACCGTGGACGTATGGATAGGATGAATGGTTTTTTGGGCAACCGTATCCTTATCAATGGAAATCCGGATATGAAACTTTCACTTAAAAGTGGGTGTGCCTATAGACTACGCTTTCTAAACGGTTCCAATTCACGTTTTTATAAACTAGCTTGGGAAGACGGCACCCCACTTGTTATTATAGGCAAGGATGGTAGTTTACTCGATAGTCCTAAATCTAAACCTTATGTAATGTTGGGCGTTGCAGAAAGAATTGATGTATGGCTCGATTTAAAGAACAGGCCTCAAGGCTCTCAAATGATTATGAAGAGTTTGTCGTTCTCTCCTGGGATGATGGGGATGATGGGCGGAATGATGGGCAGGGGTCGAAACAACCTTCCTTTGGGCAGCACTTATGAAATATTAAAAATCAATATCGATAAAACAGGGAGCAACGACTTTGAGCTTCCACAACGGCTGGCCGAATTCAACAAACTCGATCCCGCCACTGCTGTTAATAGGAACAACCCAAGGACGTTCCGTTTTTTTATGAGGCGAATGCAATGGACTATTAATGGCCGGACTTGGGAAATGACGGGGGTTACCGAAGAAGAAACCGTAAAGCTCAATACGACCGAGGTTTGGGAAATCGTGAACAGAGGTGGTAGAATGATGGGCAATGACGATATGATGGGAGAAAGAGGTTGGATGCGTAACCGTGGAGAAATGGATAGAGACAGAGGAATGATGGGCGGGGGAATGCAGATGCCGCACCCTTTTCATATTCATCATTTGCAATTTAATATTCTGGAAAGGGACGTTTCCGGGGTTGACAGCAGGATTTGGAATTCAGTTAAGGATGGATTTATAGATGAGGGTTGGCAGGATACGGTTCTGTTAATGCCAGGTATGAGTGTTAAACTAATTATGCGCTTTGAAGATTTTAAAGGCCTCTTTTTATACCATTGCCATAATCTGGAACACGAAGATATGGGGATGATGCGCAATTTTAAAATTGAATAAAAGATGACTATACATAGTGTTGCACCGCTTGGAATATAATTGATTTTTGAATGACTTTAATGACAACAAAAACAGAAAAAACATTATTGTCCAAAGGGATACGCCCTACTGAAATGAGGTTGAAAATTCACAAATACCTCAATAGGAAGACCTATGCAGTAAGTTTAAACGAAATGCAAAAAGTCTTTATCGCTAAAAGCGAAAAAAACAAAACGGCAAACAGAACTACCTTTTATCGAAACCTAAAAACTTTTGAAGATAAAGGGCTAATTCATCAGATTAATGATGGGACAGGAGTGGCAAAATTTGCAATTTCCGATAAAAAGGCCAAAGGTAAATACGGTACAGATTTACATATGCATTTTCATTGTACCGTTTGCGGAAAAACTATTTGCTTGCCGGATAGAATATCGAAACAAAACTTGCCGGACGATTATGAAATAAACGATTTGAACCTGGTATTAAAAGGGGTATGTAAAAATTGTAGTAAAAAATAATAGGTGGGAGTACCTTAAAACTGAACCCTTGCGCCCCTGGTCAGCTTAAGGTTTCCCCCACCTTATTTAATTAAAAAATTTACGAATATGGAAAAATATGATGTAACAATTATAGGCTCTGGCCCTGGCGGGTATGTAAGCGCTATACGTTGCGCCCAATTAGGATTAAAAGTAGCCATTATTGAAAGGTACAGCACGCTTGGCGGCACCTGCCTTAACGTGGGCTGTATCCCGTCAAAAGCCTGGCTTGAAGCCTCTGAGCATTATTACAAACTCAAACATCAATTCGAAAATTTTGGGATTGATGTAAAAGAAGCCAATGTCGATATCAAAAAAATGAACCAAAGGGTTCAGGATGTGGTACAGGAAATCATCAATGGCGTTGGGTATCTGATGAAAAAGAACAAAGTTACCGTCTATGAAGGCCACGGCACCATCAAGGACAAAAACACGATTGAGATTAAGGCCGAAGCTAAAACGGAAACTATAGAAACCGATAAAATTATCATTGCCACAGGGTCCAAACCCGCTTCCTTGCCCAATATTAAAATCGATAAAAAAAGGATAATCTCTTCTACCGAGGCCCTTGCGCTACAGGAAATTCCCGACCATTTATTGGTCGTTGGTGGAGGCGTTATCGGGGTTGAGATAGGTTCTGTTTTCGCCCGCCTGGGCTCTAAGGTGTCTATTGTGGAATATTTTGATAGCCTCATCGCCACTATGGATGGCGCACTGGGACATCAATTGCATCGTTCCCTAAGAAAACAGGGAATTGAGTTTTATTTGGAACATAAAGTGACCAATGCAACAGCAACGGACAACAAAGTTGAATTGAAAGCGGAAAACCTGTCCGATAAAAAAGAAATGAATTTAGAAGGCGACTATTGCCTTATGGCCATTGGCCGGAAACCGTACACCGCCAATTTAGGCCTTGAAAACATTGGCGTGGAAACCAATGAGAAAGGACAGGTAACGGTAAATGAGAACCTTGAAACCAATGTCAAGGGTGTATATGCCATTGGGGATGTAATCCGAGGGGCAATGCTTGCCCATAAAGCCAGTGAAGAGGGCGTTTTTGTAGCCGAAAGGATAGCAGATCAAAAGCCACATATCAATTATTCGCTTATTCCTAATATTGTTTATACCCAGCCCGAAGTGGCCGGGGTAGGCTTAACCGAAGAAGAATTGAAAGAAGCAGGAAGAAGTATTAAAACAGGCTCTTTTCCTTTTAAGGCCAACGCAAGGGCGAAAATAAGTATGGACACCGACGGCTTCATAAAAGTAATCGCAGATAAAGAAACTGATGAGATATTGGGAGTGCATATGATAGGGCCACGCATTGCAGACAGCTATACCGAAGCGGTGGTAGCGATGGAATTCAGGGCATCTGCCGAAGATGTTGCAAGGATGTCCCACGGGCACCCAACTTTTTCAGAAACCTTTAAAGAGGCCTGTCTGGCAGCCACCGAAGACAGAGCGTTGCATATTTAACGGCCTTAATTTAATTGTAAAATCGGATTAGGCAGTTTTTAATCATTTCATAAGACTTAAATCAGTTTGTATTAAGTTTAAGTTTATGGTCTAAAAAATAAAATAAATATTTTAAAAATGTAAAGAGCATGAGAACTATTCCGAAAGACAAAAACATCGATAGTAGTTTGACGCTACTTCGTGACGGCTATGAATTTATTCAGAAAAAGCGTCAAAAGCTTTGGTCCGATATTTTTAGAACCCGTTTGATGTTAAAGGAAACGATCTGCATGAGTGGAAAAGAAGCCGCGGAGGTTTTCTATGACACTGAAAAGTTTCAGCGAAAAGACGCTGCTCCTAAAAGAGTGCAAAAAACATTATTCCTCCAGAAGGGTGTCCAGACACTGAATAATTCAGCATACAGGCAAAGAAATGAAATGTCTATGTCTTTGATGAAACCGGATAGCCTGCGGGGGTTCCTAAAAATTCAAAAGAGCTACTGGGAAACATACATTGGTAAATGGGAGAAAGATGAAGAGCAAAAGTGCCTTTGCCGGAGTGGTTTCAGGCAGAAGAAGTAAACCTGCTGCTAAAAGGATTTTGTAACAATTGTATCCGGATAAAGGACAACTATTATAACGAATATTAAAAATAAAAAAAGAGATAATGGAGAAAACAACATTTAAGATAACCAAAATGGATTGCCCTTCGGAAGAGCAGATGATCCGGATGAAGTTGGAATCTTATGCTCAAGTGAAATATTTGGATTTTGATATTCCCAACAGGAAATTGGAAGTATATCATGTGGATGGCATTGAAGATATACAAACATCAATAGCCGGTTTAAACCTTGGGGATTCTTTAGAGGGAACCACAGAAGCCGAACCACCCGTAATGGAAGACCAATCCAAACAAAAAAGAATCCTTTGGTGGGTCTTGGGCATCAACTTTGGTTTTTTCGTTATCGAAATGACCACAGGTTGGATTTCCTCTTCTATGGGACTTGTGGCGGATTCGTTGGATATGCTGGCAGATTCCATCGTATATGCGCTAAGCCTATTCGCGGTAGGCGGTGCCATTTCAAGAAAAAAGAAGGTCGCAAAATTCAGCGGGTATTTTCAGATGGCATTGGCAACACTTGGTTTTGCAGAGGTATTAAGAAGGTTTTTTACCAGTAGTGAAACACCAATGTTCCAGTGGATGATTGTAGTTTCCATTTTAGCCCTACTGGGGAACCTTATTTCGCTTTGGTTGATAAACAAGGCTAAAAGTAAGGAGGCCCATATGCAGGCCAGTGCCATTTTTACGTCCAATGATATTATTGTAAACGGTGGGGTTATAGTGGCAGGGGTACTGGTCTATTTTCTGAATAGCAAATGGCCCGATTTGGTGATTGGCGGCATCGTCTTCACGTTTGTAATGCGGGGCGCCATAAGAATTTTAAAATTATCTAAATAATGCAAATATATGTTGCACAAGACGTTGGGAAACAATAGGAAATTATGAATAAAAGTAGTGTAGCATTATTGATTTTACTGTTGTTGGCAATAGACCAGACCATAAAGATTTATGTGAAGACCCATTTTTATTATGGCGAGGAGTACTACGTATTTGGCCTGGATTGGTTTCGCTTGCATTTTTTGGAAAATCCCGGAATGGCCTGGGGCTTTAAGTTTGGGGAGGGATATCTGGCCAAGCTTGTTTTGATCCTATTTCGGCTGGCCGCCATTGTTTGGGGGACTTTTTATATCAAAAAGATGATACGTGAAGGATATGCAAAGGTTTTTGTAATCTGTGCAGCATTTATATACGCAGGTGCATTGGGTAATTTGATTGACGGTGCATTTTACGGACTGATCTTTGAAAAAAGTGATCCGGCAGTACAAAACGTTGCAGAAATATTCCCGTCAGGGGGTGGATATGCTGGATTTTTAAATGGCAATGTCGTGGATATGTGGTTCCTTCCCATTATTGATACAAGGCTTCCGGAGTGGCTGCCATTTTGGGGAGGTAATCAATTTACTTTTTTTGACCCTGTATTTAATACCGCAGATGTCTGGATTAGCACGGGAGTGATTTTACTCCTGATCTTTCAAAGCCAACAAAAAAAAGACCAGAAAATATCGGAAAATAAAAAGTTGAAATATACTGAGGGTAACAGAAAAATTATAAACAACGATTAGTTATGAACGTTTGGCTTTGGGTAGTAGTATTGGGATTGGCAGCTTGGGCTGCCCATTGGGGTGCGGACCAACTCTTGACGCCTTTAAAGATGCTCCGTAAGCAATGGGGGCTTACAGCTTCTGCAGGAGCAGCTCTCCTTGCCATTGTGACCGCCAGCCCCGAGGTAGCTGTAAACGTTACCAGTGCAGCCCGGGGAGTATCGGAAATTGGTCTGGGCAACCTTTTGGGTTCCAATATAATTTCCATTCCGTTGATGGTTAGCATAGCCTATTTCGCTTCCAGAAAGCAATTTAAAAATAATAAGGAACACCAAAAACATCTGGATGCCAACCTACTGGCTCTGAACAAACGTTCTGTTTCGGTATTGTCCATCCCCTACCTGGCAATCATTGCTTTGGTAGCTATACTAACCCTTCCCAAAGCCTGGCGTGGATTACAACCCATCGATGGCTATATTATGCTGGCTGCCTATGCTGCTTTTTTAACGCATGCCATTATAAAAGGCAGGGAAAAGGGCGAAAAAGTAGAATGGGACAAAAAGAAAGTCTGGTTATCCGTGGCCGGGGCCCTGGCCATAGCTGTGGGTGCTTTTTTTATTGTTAAGGCAACAGAAAATATTGTTTCGGCCCTGAATATTTCTGAAATCGTTGGGGGATTGTTCATCACGGGTATAATGACCACCGCGCCTGAAATATTTAAGACCTGGAGCGTGGTGAAAGGAGGCGAAGTAACGGCAGGCACCACTAGTGTTATCGCAGATAATGCTGTTACGATGACGGTCGCCTTTTTCCCGTTGGCGCTGGTTACTACCCCTATCGAAGATTTCCAGTTGTTTTGGGTGAATCTTGCCTTCGTTGGACTGATGCCGCTTTTGTACTCCCTTTTTGTCCATCAAAGCAAGGAACTTCACGGTTTTAGCAGATGGCAGATATTCGCGTTCGATGCAGCCTATATCGTCTATCTATTGACAATGGTATTTTTTGTTCTAAAACTATTTTAAAATAAAACATATATGAAAAAGAAAAAACTAAATCTAAGAGACCTCAAGGATCCTTCAATTGAAAATAAGGTTTCATCACAACTGAGCATTAAGGAATACATCCCTTCCATATTCAGTTTTGTGATGTTGATAGCGGGAATTGCTATTGATTACTTTGATGCCTTTCCGTTTTTTAAAGGTTGGGTACGAATCGCTTGGTATGCGGTAGCCTACATCCCCGTTGGTTTTCCTGTTATAAAAGAGGGATGGAAAAGTATCAGGGACGGTGATTTCTTTACCGAATTCTTCCTAATGTCTATCGCAACCTTAGGGGCGTTCGCCATTGGGGAATACCCGGAAGGTGTGGCCGTAATGCTGTTTTACGCCGTGGGCGAACTTTTCCAAAACGCAGCTGTAAAACGAGCAAAGGGCAACATAAAGGCGCTTCTTGATGTACGTCCTAATGAGGCCGTGGTGTATCGGAACGGCGATTATGTTTCGGTCGATCCCGAGACCGTTGAAATTGGAGAAAAAATACAAGTGCGCGTAGGTGAAAAGTTCCCTTTAGATGGCCAATTGCTATCTAAAAAAGCATCGGTCAATACCGCAGCGATTACGGGGGAAAGCAAACCCGACACCATTGCCAAAGGAGACAAGGTTTTTGCCGGGAGCATCAATCTAGAAGGTGTTGTAGAAGTGGAAACCACCAAGGAATTTAAGGATAGTTCCATTGCTCGAATTCTCGATATGGTGCAAAATGCCACAGCACGTAAATCAAAGACCGAACTGTTTATAAGGAAATTTGCACGCATCTATACTCCTATCGTAGTTTTCTTAGCAGTATGCTTAACGTTTTTACCTTATTTTTTTGTGGACGGGTACGTATTTCAGGAGTGGTTATACCGGGCCTTGATTTTTCTGGTAATTTCTTGTCCCTGTGCATTGGTGATTTCCATTCCCCTGGGTTACTTCGGTGGGTTGGGTGCAGCATCCCGAAACGGTATTCTATTCAAGGGTGCATCCTTCTTGGATGCAATGACCCAAGTGAATACGGTAGTAATGGACAAAACAGGAACCGTTACTCACGGGGTATTCAAAATAAAGGAAATCAAACCCATAACATTAGAAAAGGCAACGTTTATGAAGTACCTGATGGCGATGGAAGAACAATCCACACATCCCATTGCCAAGGCGATCTTGGAATATAAAGCGGACGGTTCTGATTATGAGGCCACCAATGTTTCAGAGGTTGCCGGAAAAGGATTGAAAGGGATGGTCAACGGAAAAACAGTACTTGTAGGTAACAAAGCATTGATGACCTCAAACAGTATTGAAGTTCCTTCGGAAACAGATGGTATTGTAGAATCAATTGTTATGGTGTCTATTGACGGAAAATTTGAAGGTTATGTAACCATTGCAGATGAATTAAAGGATGATGCACACCAAGCCATTAAACAAATTCGAGATTCAGGAATTTCCAGGATTATAATGCTATCAGGCGACAAGGACTCTATTACACAACAAGTTGCAAAAGAGTTAAATATCGATTGGGCAAAAGGTGGATTGTTGCCTGAAGACAAATTGAACGAAGTCGAAGAACTCAAAAAGCAATCCGGAACCAAAGTAGCATTTATAGGCGATGGTATTAACGATGCCCCGGTTTTGGCGATAAGTGATGTTGGCATTGCAATGGGTGGTTTGGGTAGTGATGTGGCCATCGAAACGGCGGATGTCATTATCCAGACCGACCAACCCTCTAAAATTGCAAGGGCAATAAAAATAGGTCGGTCTACAAGACGCATCGTATGGCAGAATATTGGTCTGGCTTTCGGTGTAAAAATTATCTTTATGATTTTGGGCGCAATTGGTATGGCCACATTGTGGGAAGCAGTTTTTGCAGATGTTGGTGTCGCATTTCTGGCTATTCTCAATGCGGTAAGATTACAGAAAATGAAGTGGCAGGATTCTTAGAACGCTTATTACGGCCGAGCAAATAAAAGTAGTTTCAAATAAATTAAAGCTATCTTTATAAGTCAGAATAGGTCTTAATCAATGATTCATATTTTCACAACAGGCGGCACAATCGAGGGACTGGACTATACAGATGATGTTGGTATTACTTCATCCAACGTAGGGATTGAAGATTTTTTGAATAAAGCCAATATCGATTTTGAATACACCATAGAAAATGTTTTTAAAAAAGACAGTCGTGTCGTAACAGATGATGACAGAAAGCTGTTGGTGCGCAAGATAAAGGAAACTAATGCGACTAAGATACTGATTACCCACGGTACTTTCACGATGGAGGATACCGCAAAATATATAGGAAAACTCAATTTGAACAAAACAATCGTTTTAGTTGGGTCTTTCATTTTGGGTTCATCTGCAGATACAGATGCACCCTTTAATTTGGGGTATGCAATTAGCTCATTACAGCTTCTAAAACCGGATGTTTATATTGCTATGAACGGACAAATTTTTAATTGGGACAATGTTTCCAAGAATTTAGAAACCAACAAATTTGAGCGCAATGAGAAGTAGCGTAAATGTTTGGCACATCGATACATTGGACAACTTTTTTCTATCTATTAATAGATACGTTCATAGTATTGCTTACACTCTACTTTTCCAGAAAGAAAACGCGAAGTAGTCTAAGGCGTTTTCTCTACCTCGGAATCCTGTTTGTTGCTTATAATGCTACTGGTGGTTTTTTGCCAATTGACGACTTTCCTGGTCCATTTATTTTACAGTATATTATCACGTATGGTGTCGCCATTGCATTGTGCGTTTATATTGTTTACTATCTCTATAAAGAATACGATATTGTAGTTTTGAAATTCAATTCATCCATAAGAAACCTTGCTATACTCGCAAGCGTGAGTTTTGTAGTACTGTTTCTTATCCCTTATTTCCTGACAGATTCACTTAATTCTGCACGCTTTCTATTTACCATTCCTATATCTGCTGTCGCTTTTGTTTTTCTGTTTATTTTCTATCGTCGTATATCGAATCCCAGCAATCCAAATCCTTTCATAGTAAGACGAAACAAACTCTCAATGGTAAGTGTAGCAAGTATTGCCCTGTTGCCTATTTGCACAGTCATCGGCGATTATCAATGGATAACATTTACCGTAATGAACTTGGCTTTCTTTGCCATAACAGCAATTGAAGCAGATAGGTATTTGTACTTCATAGAAAACAATAACCGAATGTATGAAGTCTTCGCGTTGAAGAAAAAACAACGTGATGAATCGGTAGAGCGTAAAATTATATATGAAGATTTGACCCGTAGAGAAATCGAAGTGGCTTTGTCAATTTTAAGTAATTTAAGCTACAGAAACATCGCCAAAGATTTATTCATTGCAGAAAGTACCGTATCAAAACACGCATCAAATATCTTCAAAAAAACGGGCGTAAAGAATAGGCGTGAATTTTTGAAGCGATTTCGGAAGAAAAAGTAAGTAAATTGAGTTTATATAAAAGCCACTATTTGCAGTACCTAACAAATAATCCGTAGAAAAATACGGACTATTCCGTAATTATATACGGCACGTTTTCCTTGTACAATTACAAAGTAAAGCTACTTTACACGTAGTTCCCTAAAATACAATAATGAGCCACAATTTTTATGTTCCGTGACTTTCATTTACATCATTTTGTAGGACTATGACAACCACCAATAAATCGTATCAACTAAATCCCATTTCTATGGTTTACAACGTTAAAGTTCCTGCTTATGAATTCGCAATTACAATCAAAAAAACTATTAAAGGATCTGGATGAGTTTAAAATTCAGAATGGGAACATTTTAGAACAGGCATATCTTTCCATCAAAGCCTGTCGCAAACTATTGAGTTCTTACAAAAGGGAAATCATTGACACTAAATTTCAGACGATACAAGATGAAATAAATTTCTTTAAAAAGGTAAAGCAGGTTCCTCTTATAAAGCTCATCTACTTTTCAGAAATACATTCGTTTGAGATTCAACTTCCAAAGGGCGATAAGGATGCCCAACTAAAATCGATTAAAAAGAAAATCAGCAAAATAAATCGCTTCTTCCTGTACAATATCGATTTTGGACGTTATATAAATTCCGGTGCTACCCATTTTGACAAGGAATATTACACCAGAGATTATCTCGAAACATTCCATATCACAACTTCCAAGTTTTACTTTCAAGATCCAGAGTTTTGCACACCAAGGGATATGCTGCTTGGCAAATACAAGGCGTATGATTTGTTAGTGATTTATTTGGATGAAAAAAAGCATCGAATTCGAAAAGGATTGAACGGCAAATTAAATGGTACTATATCATTTGAAAAGATACATTGGCCATTTTCAAATACGGATTATGTTGAACTCGTTTATGCGCTCTGCTCAAAAGGATTGGGTAAACAGGACAATCAAGCCATAATGCAGGTTTCTAAAAAAATGCAACAGCTATTCGATATTGAAACGAAAGATATCTACAAAACCTATCAGGACATCAAAAACAGAAAGAATAGTAGAACGCTATTTCTCGATGAGCTCTCTACATCGCTACTCATTGAAATGGACAAAAGCGAAGAATAACAAGCTATTTTACTGTTAACAAAAGACCGTTCTACGGTTGACCTACGGTCTTTTGATTTTGGAAGCCGTCTTCATATAATTTGATATGATTTAGCACACCGTTTCTAAATTAGAAGCACCAAAACACTACAAAACCCATCAAATTTCAAGATGTTAAATTTTGACCGTAGTACGGTCGTACTGGGGAAGAAAACTCAATAATACCCATCAAATTTGTAGAACGAAAGTCAAATCAGGTCAGGGACTATCATTTAAAATCATAAACACAGATAGTCCCTTTCTTTTAAAACCGTTCTATTATGCCGACAAGTATCATTACCACAGACGACCTTCGGGAATTCAAAATGGAATTGCTCGATGACATTAAACAATTATTGACCAGACAAGCCAGCGGCAAACTCAAAAAATATCTCAAATCTTCTGAGGTTATGGACTTGCTTCAAGTAAGCCCTGGCACTTTGCAAAACCTTCGAATCAATGGCACATTGCCATATACAAAAGTGGGTGGCATTATCTATTACGATACCGAGGAAATTCAAAAAGTGATGGATGCTAACCGTGTGCACCACGGTCTAAATTCTTAAGCGATGAACTATATAAAGCTACTCAATGCGGCTTTTGAAAAGTTCTATTTTGATGACCGCCTAAATCCCACCCATATCAGTCTGTATATGGCGCTGTTCCAAGAATGGAACAGTTGCCGCTTTATGGATGAATTTTATGTAAACCGACGAGATTTAATGCGATGTGCCAAGATAGGTTCAAAATCCACATACCATAGATGTATTGTGGAACTGGATTCTTGGCAATACCTCTCTTATTTTCCTTCCAACAATCCATACAAAGGCAGCAAAATCAAGATGGCCATTATTGGGACAAGTGATGAACCAGTTGTGGGACAGTACAATCCCATATTAGAACAGCTTGCGGAACAGTACCATCCCAGAGGTGTACCGCTTGAGGGACACCACCATCCCAAAAATGGACAGGTTGTGAACCTACACCGTCCCATAGATGGACAAGCATTGGTATCTGAAACAAACAATATCAAACAAGAAAACTATATAAAACAGCCAAAGGGCTGGCAGGCCGTTTTTATTTTTTTTGAAGAAAAAGGTTTTGATTCTGATGAAGCAAAAAAATTCTATGAGCATTACCAGAC